>CAJORD010000056.1 GCA_905236605.1 uncultured Synergistales bacterium
ATAAACTTTGTTCGGCTCTGAGCTTCGTGGCCTGCTTCTTTAGTCCAGGCGACGTATTTTCGATAAAGCTCACTACGTTCGATTGTGCCGTCTTCATCGCGTAAACATTCATCAATGAAAGCTGCTACAGGATTTATGATAACGACAAACTCGTCCATCATTTCTTTATTCTCGACTGTTTGAGTTAGCTGTCCTTGCTGTTTCAGGCGTTTATAACCTTCATAGCACCAGTTAAAAATGCCGGATAGTTCAGTTTTGAGCTTGCTTTCTAAATTCCTGTCAGCGTCCTTGCCTTCAAATTTTCGCGGAAAATCGATGAAGCAGATTCGACGTAAGAAGCCGTTAGTTGTGTCGTGAGATTTGATATATTCGTTGCAAGCTGAAATCATGACGCAACGCGGCTTAAAATCAACGAAATCTTTACTCTTAAAACAGTCGTTAATTTTGTCGCCTACTACGATTTGCTTAAACAGGCTTTCTGCACCTTTGACGTTTGAGCTTGTTTCAGTGCTAATATTTACGAGTGAGTTCATAAGACTAATGCGCTGGAACGGTTCAACAAGGCTCGACATTTCGACGTTTGAAACATTAGCTTCGTCAAATACTGCGCTAATCACATTTAAGAAGACGCTTTTACCATTCGCACCGTCGCCCATTAAGAAGAATGCTTTTTGAATGTAGCAATCATTGAATAAAATATAGCTGCCATTTCTTGAAGCAGCTTAATGGAGTCTTCGCGGTTGTCCATGATTTCGCTGATAAATTTCTGCCATTTCTCGCACTTGGCCGAAACATCATAATCATATTCAACTTGTATCGAGCTCATATCAGCTGGCGAGTGTTCCCTGAATTTGACTGTATCAAGTTCTAAAACGCCGTTTTTGAAGTTAAAGATAGGTTCACGGTTAAACAGTTCCTTTGTCGTAATTTTAGCTTTTAGAAGGCGTTCTAACGTGCCTAATTTGCTTCCGTTCGCCCACTTGCCCATAACGTCTGCAAAGTAGCCGCCTATCTCATTATCGCTTCGCTGCTGCCAAACGCCGTGAGAATATTCAAAAAAGCCTTGTCCTTCGGCAAATTTTAATAGACGTTCAGCACGTAATTCATCTACGAGTAAGTCTTCCGCTGGTATTTTTACAGCTTTTTTCCAGATAGAATTAAGCACACGTTCAGAAAAACTTTTGACGTTATCGAAGAGTTCAGCTAATTCAGTTTCATCAACAAAGCGAGCAGCGTCATATACGAAGTTTTTGAATTTTTCGCTATCCGTAAATTTTGAACCGAGCATTTCAATGCCTGATTTTGCATTACGTACGAGTTCAAATAAATCGCCGCCAGCTTCGTAATATTCTGATACGTCCTTAACGCCGTCAGGTAGCGTTCCGCAATCGAATTTTATTCGGCTCTTAAAAAGAATTTGACACATATTCATTGTAAAGTTTGTGCCAGCTTTGTCGCTATCGAAGCATACGAAAACTTTATCAGCTGTCTGGAGCATGTTCACGACTTGCTTTAACTGTTTTTTGTTGAAGTAGCCGCTAATCGGAGATAAGACGCGGAATCCTTCTTGCTCAAAGCTCATAGCGTCAAAAGCACCTTCGCCTATAACGATATATTTTTCAATAAGTTCCCATTGTACAGGACTAACCTGTTTTTTAACGCGGTCGCGGCTCTCATCTGAAAACGTATGCAAGCCCACGGGATATTCTCATTCATGCCGTCAAGATAATCCTTTTTATATTTGGGCTGCTTATTCTGTCCGCTTCTATCGCGCCCAATGCAGTAGGCAACGTATCCCTTCTTAAAATATGGAATAATTAAACGTTCGTTTTTAGCGTCGTATCCTATTTTAAGGCGTTTTATTGTTTCGTCTTTAATGCGTCGTTTATGAAGATAACCTAAATCTTCATCTCTGAGCTGGCTGTGAAAATAGGCAACTTTCGCATTATATTCGTGCGTGTAGTCAAGCCAGTCGTAATCTTGTCCAGCAAGTTCGCGGATAGCTTTTCCTTTGTCGCCATCGTATTTTGCATAGGCGCATAAGTCTATAATATCACCGACGCAGCCAAGTTTGAAGTCGTACCACCAGTCGTTATCAACGATGAGAGCTGTCGGATTATGTGAGTCAGGCGCAAGCGAGCAGCAGCGTTCACCGCTTTTATTTATCGGCAAGTGTAAAACATCGCGAGCATATTCAAGGACTGAATATTTCTCTTTTATTTTTGCAATTCTGTCCATTCCCATAACTTCCCTTCGTCAGGTTTAAGAGATTTTCTGCCGTTAATCAAAGCAGATTTAATAACGTCAACATCGAAGCGAATTATTTTATTAACGGCTTTGAACCATACGAGAAAATAAGCCTGTGAGCCGTTGTTCTGCCACATACACAGGCTATTAATTTGCGTTAATTTTGCGTTTTTCAAGCTCCAAGACTTAGCCGCGCATTCTTTAGCATCGAAGCAGTGAATTACTCCATGCGAGATAAACTTCATAATCAAACGGCTCGCCTTCGAGATAGATTCCGCTTTCGGTACGGTGCGCGTGATTTTTGTGCATATGAATACCGATGGACGCTAAATATTTGCCTACGCGGTTAAGTTCATTTTCAAATTCATAGCAGCGCCGCATTTAGAATTTTGCTCCTGCCTTCTTCGGTGAAATACCATTGCCAATCAGCGTCATTACAGAAACCATAAACATCAAAGCCGTTTTTATTGACAAGCCTCATTAGTTGATACTCAGTTATTCCCAATTCTGCTGTTATAGAATCAGCTGAATAAAATTTAGTGTCAGTTGCCTTGCCTGTCAGCTTGAAGCGTGCCTTAACGCCGATTGTGTAAGTGCCTGTTTCACGTAAAGATGGCAAAACTTCATGGAAAATCCAGTGCTTGAATTTTTCCGCTTCAGGTTTATTGCTCATAAAAATTAAACGATAAACACCAGGCTCATTAATAACGTTGAAAAACTGTGCGCCACCTCGATTTTTTTGACCGTCAGAATTCCTTACAGTCATTTTTTCATCGTCGGCAAGTGCCTTTATAGCTTCTCTGATATTTGTCAGTTCTAAAATGTCGCAAACGTCCTTTGCTACGAACCAAAATTCGCCATTTTGCTCAATCATACGAACTTGGCTATTGCCATAATTAAAAAGTTGAAGTTCGTGTTTAGGTTCAGTTTTTTTCTTACATTCAAATTCTTCTTTCATTTCCCAAAGGAGATTCACGACTTCTGCAGCATTTTTCTTATGTGAAAAAGTACAGATTTTAATCAGGCCGTCGAAGTTATAAACAATGGCTTTGCAAATTCCTTTATAGCGGACGTTAATATCAATTCCTCTGAAACAGTTGACAAATTGATCGCTGTACCATTCGTGAATTTTCTTAACTGAAACTTCATGTCTATTAAGCCAACCAAGAAGCTCACCAATATGCTGACGAGTTACCCAAAAATCGGTGTTATTTTCATTTTCGAGGTAAAAATCGACTCTTGCGTAATTAAATCTGCGTAGCGAATATAATCGCGTCGTTGCATGTCAATAGATTTAGCAACAGTGCTATCTTTAGTTATTTCTCCGTCGCCGATTTCTTCTTCA
>CAJORD010000057.1 GCA_905236605.1 uncultured Synergistales bacterium
GGACTGAAATGACCGTCAAGAATATCAACATGCAACATACTAATGCCGGATTTTTCCAAAATTCGCACTTGGCTTTCAAGATTGCACATGTCGAGGCAAATTAGCGACGGCGAAATAATACAACGTTCTTCCCAAATTGACATTTTTTATACCGTTAGATTATTTTTGCGTACAAACTCTTCAATCTGTTTGCGCGTGGGGATTGACTCGATAGCGCCTTTGCTCTGAACACAAATACAACCTGAAATATTTCCGTAATTCATTGCAGTTTTGATTTTTTCGTTGTCAATGTCGGAAATTTCTTTGACGCCTTCAAGTCTTAATTTTGAAAGGAACGCTCCCCAAAACGCGTCGCCGCAGCCTGTCGCGTCAACAGCGTGAACCCTCTGACCTTTTACACTCACGGTGCCATCTTTGAAAAACGCCTTCGCTCCGTCCGCGCCAAGAGTTTCGACTATAACGGCAATGTCATAATCTTTCATGAGCTTCGGAAGATTAGCTTCGCCGCCCATCATATCAATTTCTTCGCCGGAAAGTTTTAATAAATCCACGTACTGCAAAATTTCTTTTATTGCTGCGACGCAAGCGTCAACGTCATCATTCCACATTATATTTCTGTAATTTATATCGAAGCTGACGAGTTTTTTATTTTCATGCCCCAATCGCATTGCTTTAATCGTAGCGTCCTTTTCGGGTTGTGCGGAAAGAGAACACGAGCCGGCATGAATGATTACAGAATTTTTTATGTCTTCTTCTTTTACGTCAGCTTCGGCTAGCAGCATATCGGCGCCGGGTTTGCGTGCGAATGTGAAAACGCGTTCGCCGTTTGCTGACAGTGTTACAAATGCCATAGTCGTAACTGCTTCTTTCGTCGGCTGCTTGCAGACGGTTTCAACGTTGTATTTTGCGAGTGTGTCCATAAGAAAATGTCCGAAATTGTCATCGCCAACCTTGCAACACATTGAGGCGTTTAATCCGTTCTTAGCTGCCGCTATTGCAACATTGGCGGGGGCTCCTCCTGCTTTTCTTATGTAGCTTGCTTCTTCGCTTCCCGGTAAAAAATCAATTACCATTTCTCCGATGGCGTACAGGTCATTCATGCGAAAGCCTCCATAAATAAAATAAATTTTCAAAATTTTGGTGTTAAGTTATTATATAATATCCGCTTTATCAGCGCAAACCGCCGTTAAAAAATAAAAAAACTCGGAGGCCATTCAATTTTAAGACTTCCGAGTTTGAGATTGCGATTTTAATTCTTAATTACAGACACGCTGCTAAATCTTCGTCCGGCGTTGTCGTAGGAGCGATATTGAAATTCTCGACCAAAAATTTTAAGACGTTTGGCGAAACGAAGGCCGGAAGAGTCGGGCCGAGTTTTATATTTTTGATCTCAAGCGCCAACAACGTCAACAATACGCACACGGCTTTTTGTTCATACCATGAAAGAATTATCGACAGTGGCAAGTCGTTCACGCCGCAATCGAATGCCTTCGACAACGCCAACGCAACTTGAATCGCGCTATAAGCGTCGTTACACTGTCCCATATCCATAATCCGTGGCAAGCCGCCAATAGTTCCGACGTCTAAATCATTGAAGCGATATTTGCCACACGCAAGCGTCAACACGATTGTGTCTTTCGGAGTCTTCTTTACGAGTTCGGTGTAATAATTTCTTCCCGCTCTTGCACCGTCGCAACCGCCGACTAAGAAAAAGTGTTTTATCGCGCCTGACTTCACGGCCTCAATGACTTTATCCGCAACTCCAAGCACAGCTCCGCGCGCGAAGCCCGTCATGACCTCGTGGCCGCCGTTGATGCCTGTTAAAAGTTTGTCTTCAGAGTAGCCGCCAAGCTCAAGAGCTTTTTTAATCACGGGCGAGAAGTCTTTATTTTCGTCAATATGAATTAATTCCGGATAAGAGACTACGCCGGTCGTGAAAACTCTATCCGCGTAACTCTTGCGAACGGGCATTAAACAGTTCGTCGTGAACAAAACCGCGCCGGGAATATTTTCAAATTCTTTCTGCTGATTTTGCCATGCGGTTCCGAAGTTGCCTTTTAAGTGTTTATATTTTTTAAGTTCAGGATAAGCATGAGCCGGAAGCATTTCGCCATGAGTGTAAATATTAATTCCTTTGCCTTCGGTCTGACGCAACAAAATTTCTAAGTCTTTGAGGTCATGCCCGGTTACAACAATGAACGGCCCCTTCTCGATCGTCAAAGAAACTTTTGTAGGCGCAGGCGTTCCATAAGTTTCAGTGTTGGCTTTGTCTAAAAGTTCCATGCACTTGAAATTCACTAATCCGGTTTCTGTAACAAGCGGCAATAATTCTTTCATCGTCAGCTCTTGGCCTAACGCTGCCAGAGCCTTCACGAAAAATTGATTTACCTCATCGCTTTCATAACCTAAGGCCCGCGCATGATAAGCATAGGCCGCCATTCCTCGAAGTCCGAACAAAATCAAAGATTTTAACGAGCGAATATCTTCGTTAGCGTTCCAGATTTTGTTCATGTCGTAAGAGTTTTTAGCGCCGGCTGCTTTAATTTTGTTGATTAATTCGCGCTCTGTAGCTTCGTTGAAACTCACGTTTGTGATAGTCGTGAAAAGTCCATCAACAAAAATTTTATAATCCGTGCTGTCAGTCCCTGCAAGAGCAATTAAAGCGCCTGTTAATTCGTCTTGAACGCCTGCGACAGTCGCAGATTTGCCACAAACTCCCGCGCTGCCTTTACAGCCGGTGCAATTTGCAGTTTGTTCACATTGAAAACAAAACATAAAATTTCCCCCTTAAATTTTTAATTTTGGAGGCAATTATAAAATTAAAAAATTAAAATTCTGTTGCGTAAGTTAATTTTTGTTGAGCTCTTCAAAAATTCTTTGCGCCAAAACTGGTCCAATGCCGGGAACTTTCTCAAGCTCTTCAGGTGGAAGCGCGGCGATTTTGCTTGCGGAACCAAATTTTACGAGTAACTCTGTAATTTTTTTGTTTCCAAGTCCCACAACATGAAAAATTTTTGAATCAAATAGCTGTTTCCTTCGTGCGTGTCTGTGTGTCGTGATTGCGTAACGGTGAACTTCATCGCGAAGCCGCTGAAATAATTGCAAAACTGGATCACTGCGTTCAAGCCTCAAAGGGTCATTCGGCTTGCCGGGGAGAAAAATTAATTCTTCACGCTCCGCCAATGCGATTAAGGGGAGATCGAAATTTAATTCTTTCAAAGCGCGCTCGGCGTATTCAAGTTGAATCGGCCCGCCGTCGATTAAGGCAAGCTGCGGAGCAGGCTCTGAATTATCAATAACGTGAGAATAACGCCGTTTGACAGTTTCGTAGATAGATTGAAAGTCGTTAATCTCGCCGTCCTCAATCGAACGAATTTTAAATCTGCGATATAAATTCGGGCTTGGCCGTCCTTGTTCAAAGACTATGCAGCAGCCGTAAGTGTTATGTCCGTGAGTGTGTGAAATGTCGAAGGCGTCAATGCGCCATGGGAGAATTTTTAATTTTAAAACTTCTTGAATCTTATTTAATACGTTCCAAGTCTGCGAGTCTAAATCTTCTTGCAACGCTGAAGAAATTTTTTGCTGCGACAATTTCCAAATTGCCCGGACCGTATCACGACAGCGCGCGGCCTTTTCAAATTCGAGATTTTTGGCGGCGGCGTTCATTCGTTCACGAAGACGCTCAACGAGTTCCGCGGATTTTCCCTCGAATAACAAAACTAAATCGGCAACTCGTTCACGATATTCAGACTTTGAACACAGCGCAGCACATGCTCCCATTGAATGACCAAGATTATATTCGACGCAAGGGCGTTTGTTTTCGTCAGGTTTAATTTTAGAGTGGCAGACCCGCAGCGGGAAATATCGTTCGGCCAAGCGCATTAAATTTCTGATGTTGCCGGCGTCAACGAATGGCCCAAGATAAACGGCGCCGTCGTTTTGTTTATGTCGCGTGATTTCGAGTCGCGGGAAGTCTTCTTCCGTGATTTTTATATATGGATACTTGTCGCTCATCTTTAATTCGATATTAAAGAATGGCGAGTAGCGACGAATTAATTTTGCTTCGACGATTAAAGCTTCGGCTTCGGTTTCTGTTCTTATTATAGAAATGTCCTCGATTAAAGACACGAGCTTATTAAGCCGCGGCGACAAATGCGAATGTCGAAAATAAGATGACACTCGACGCTTTAATTTTATTGCTTTGCCGACGTAAATAATTTTCCCCTCAGCGTCCCTCATGAGATACACGCCCGGACGCTCTGGAAGAGTTTTTAAGATTGCGGCGATTTTTTCTTTCATAAACGAGAATTTTTAATCTGAAGCATCATTGAGGCAGCAGACTATGCCATCTGGGAGAATATAACACACAGTTCCTTCGGCAGTGTCGCCGATTTTGTCATAAAGTCGTCCTGCGCTGTAGCTCTCGCCAATGACCGTGTAAGGACTGTTCGCAACATGACCAACACACTCAAGTCCTTCTAATTCGACGCGAATTGCTTCGTTGTCATATTCGTTGTCAAAGTCTTTTACGAGTTTTACTCTCATATCTTTTGCAAAAATATCTTGTCCGTAATAATATTTTGTTCCTGTGATTGTGAAAAAAATTTTACTCATTGAAAGTTCGCTCCTTGAATATTTTTTTGAATTATATCGCCTTTCAAAAATTCTTCATAACGCTAAAATATAATTTTTTCAAAGGAGAGAGATTATGCCAAGCGAAATTGATTTACACATTCACACAAACGCTTCAGACGGAACATACAGCCCGGAAGATTTATTAAAAAAAATTCACGAGGCCGGAATAAAAATTTTTGCCGTTACTGACCACGACACAATCACAGGCGCACTTGAAACACAAAAAATTCTCAATGATAAATCGCTAATCTTCATCAAGGGGATCGAATTTTCGTGCCGGATTCAAGAAATAAAATCGAAGTGTCATATTTTGGGATTGAATTACGACGAAACACACGCAGCCTTTCAAGACGCTTTGAACGCGGGAGCAAAATTGCGACATGAAAAATTTTTCAAGCGAATTAATTTTTTGCGCGACAATTTTAATATTACGTTCACGGATTCAGAAATTGAAGATTTATTGAAAATTCCTAGCGTCGGCAAACCGCATTTAGGAAATTTAATCGTAAAGAAAGGTTTTGCGGCAACACGTGTCGAAGCCATCGAAAACATTATCGACAAATGCAAGACCGGTAATGACAAAATCGAAGCCGAACTCGCGATAAAGTCTATAAATTCTTCCGGCGGCGTTTCAGTGTGGGCTCACCCGTTAGGTGGTGAACGTGAACCGGAACTTTCAGAAGAAAAGTTTCAAGAGACGTTGAAAAAATTAATTTCGTTCGGTCTTCAAGGGCTTGAATGTTATTATTCAAAGTATGAAATTTCAAAATGCGAATGGCTCGCCGAACAAGCGCGGCGTAACGGTCTTTTAATATCCGGCGGGAGCGATTGCCACGGCTCTAACAAAAATATTCCGCTTGGAAAATTAAACGCAGAAGACAAATTTATAAATCAGGATTTATTAACAATATTAAGGAGCTGAATTAAAAAATGTTGGCGGGGATTAAAAAATTATTTTTGCTCGCGATAATCGCAGGGCTTGGCTACGGAGCTTATTATTATTTCTTTCATGAAGAGCCAACCGTTTACGGTTTGACGACTTCAGCAATAACGCGCGGCGAAATTGTTTCAACTGTAACAGCAACGGGAGAATTAAACGCTATTAGCGTCGTCGAAGTCGGTACGCAGGTATCCGGGACCGTTCAAGAAATTTACGTCGATTTTAATTCACAGGTTAAAGCCGGGCAATTAATCGCGCTGATCGATCCATCGGTTTTGAAATTGACCTTGAGCGAATCCGAAGCAAGTTTAGCCGTGTATCAGGCCGGTGTCCGAAGCGCGCAAGCCTCTTTGACGGACGCAGAACGAAAATATTCACGCAACAAAGAATTATTCAATCGTAAATTAATCGCCCGTAGCGAAGTTGATACAAGCGAAGCTGACGTTTTGATGAAGCGCGCAGCACTCTCTGAAGCAAAATCGCGAGTCGTTCAAGGCAAAGCAGCGGTAGAAAGAGCGCGAACAAATCTTAATTACACGAGGATTACTTCGCCGGTTAATGGCGTCGTCATTGATAGACAAGTAGACGCAGGGCAAACAGTAGCGGCAAGTTATCAGACGCCTACGCTGTTCAAGATTGCCGAGGACTTAACGCGAATGCAAATTGAAACTAAAGTTGACGAGGCCGACATCGGAACAGTCGCAGAAGGTCAGAATGTTACATTTAGAGTCGACGCTTTCCCGGACGAGATTTTCAAAGGGAAAGTTGTTCAAGTCCGTATAGCTCCAAGCACTAGCGACAGCGTCGTTACTTACACTGTAATAATTCATGTTGACAATCCTGACTTCAAGCTAAAGCCCGGCATGACTGCGAACGTCTCAATCGAAACAGCTCGCGCCGATGACGTTTTAAGAATTCCTGTTGCGTCATTGAGATTCACACCGCCGGAAGGATTATTAAACACAATTTCATTCGATAGAAATATTTTGACGCAGAAAAAAACTCTTTCATCTGGTACAGTTTGGCCAGAACATGACGGCTTTATGATGCGGCCTGTAGAAATTGAAATCGGCGTGTCTGATAATAAATGGGTCGAATTAAAATCAGAAAAATCAGGGCGAGCGCGTCCGGTGTTGCGTGAAGGAACAGAATTAGTAATCAATGCTCAAGCGGGAGTTAAAACTGGAACAACAACGCGCGGCGGATTATTTGGAGGAGCACCGCGAGGAGTTCCTGGCGCAGGCAGACCGGGAAGACCATAAAAGTAAAGTAAGAATTAGAAAGTAGGAGTGATGAGGAGTGAAAAAAATCCTAATTCCTACTTTCTTGTAACATACAGTAGCCCGTAACGGTCAAAATATATTCGTCAATGTCGCGATGATTATCTGGATTTTCCCAAGAAATTTTTGCGGGCGTGCATGAACCATCAGAAAAAAAATTTATAACTTCAGGTTCAAACTTCCAGCCGCTTGATTCGGGCATGTTTCGCATTTTTATATTTTGCCATTCGAGAACAACAGGCCGGTTTTTGTTCGTGCCTAGAAACGCGCTCAAACTATTTTCTTCGACTTCACGCCTTGTGAGTGCCTCCGCAAAAATATAGCCCCTCCGCGAAGCTCCTTCGACTTTAATTGAAAGTCGAACAGGAACACCGCCTAGGGCTTTGTCGCAGGCTTCTTCTAATGCTCGCTGCAAGACTGCGGCAGGAGGCTCGAACTGATACGAAAGTCGCGGTATCGACACCCCTGCCATAAGTCCAAAAATCGCAAGCACTATCATAATTTCAATTAACGTGAACGCTTTGCGACTTTTCAAATTTTAATCCTCGTTCGTTATGTCAGCGTTGACTCCTTCGCCGCCTTCTTCACCGTCAGGGCCGTAACTGATTATTAAAGGTCGGCCGTTCTGATTGCGATACACATATGGATTTCCCCACGGGTCATCAGGAACTTTTTTCATATAGCCGCCGTCTTGATAACGTCGCGGAACCGGTGATGTAGTCGGAGCGTTTACGAGAGCTTCGAGGCCTTGCTGCGTGCTTGGATAGAAGCCGTTATGCAAGTGATACATTTGAAGAGTTTGCTCAAGCTGGCTAATTTGAGTTCGTGCGGCGGTGCGCTGCGCTTCAGAAACGTTGCTGCCGATATTGGGAACGACAAGAGCCGCGAGAAGTCCCAAAATGACAACTACGACCATAATTTCAATAAGCGTGAAACCCGAATGTCTACGCGCAAAAATTTTCTTGCTGTCTTTCTTCATTATAAAATTCTCCTTCTTTATTTTTTATCAAGTTTATCACAATAAGCCTTACCCCAATTTTCCATTTCTAAAAGTACCGGCTTTAAGCTCAAGCCTAAGTCTGTCAGGGAATATTCAACTGCCAGCGGGCCTCCCGCGCTTTTAGGAATTTTCGGATAAATTTTTCGTGTTATCAAGCCGTCTTGTTCCATTGAACGCAAACTTTCAGTTAAAACTTTGTGGCTTATTGGAGCGAGACTCTTTTTTAATTCAGTAAATCGCCATGGACGAGCTAATAAATTTCGCATGATTAATAATTTCCATTTGCTCCCGATTAATTTCACTGTAGTAGCGACCGGGCAGTCGGGCATTTCATCTTTTGAAATCATTTTTATCACCTCCGCTAAAATTATACGAGTTACAAAAAAGTGCCTTATTTTCAAAAATTAATTTTCAATTTATGCTTAACTAAAATTTTATTGAAGGAGGATTTTTTATGGCACTTTCAAATTTAGCGGCCTGGGGAAGTAAGGCATCATCATGCGGCGGAAAGAAATCAGTAGCTTGTGGTGGCGATAAGCCGTCGGCTTGCGGGGGAACAAAAAAATCAGCGTGTGGCGGCGACAAGCCTTCCGCGTGTGGTTCAAAGAAATAGTTTGTAAAGCCAAGCCCCGTTTTAATAGCGGGGTTATATTTTTCTAATGAGATATTTTTCTTTTCAGTGGCATATAACGGACGAGTGCGATCAGCGTTGCAAACATTGTTATATTTATTCCGGCGAGAATGTTCACAAACCTGAAAGCATGAGCCGCGAAAATCTTTACAAAGTCTTCGAGAACTGTTTAGACTTCTGCAAAACTTTTGAACGAATCCCTTATTTTTATATCACCGGCGGCGATCCGATACTTCACCCGGA
>CAJORD010000058.1 GCA_905236605.1 uncultured Synergistales bacterium
ACGTCAAGATACCATTGTGAATAATTTTCTTCTTTGGGTGTGATGTTGCGTGCCAATTTATAAAAGTCTCCTTTGAATTTTTCTACAAAAAATTTTCACCTACTTGTATTTTATTATAAAACGTGATGATAAAGTTTATAGCGTGTTCGTTCGGCTTTGACTGTTGTAGGGTCTGAATGTCCTGAAAGCAAAACTGTATCATCAGGGAGCGTAAAAATTTTTTCGTTTATGCTCTTTCTTAAGTCGTTGCCATTGCCGCCGGGGTACATAGTGCTGCCGATGCTTCCTTTGAAAATTGTATCGCCGACGAAGGCAATTTTTTCATTTTCTGAATACAGCACAACGGAGTCTTCTGTATGGCCCGGCGTGTGAATGACTTTTAAGAAAAAATCAGGATTTTTGTTGTTATTCAGCGAAATTAAATCGCCGTCATGAAAATAATGAACATCTCTAACATAAATATCATTGCCGCAAAAACGCGATAAATTTTTCATCGGGTCAAGCAAATATAAATCCGCGTTTTCGTAAGCATATACGGGAATGTCATTTGAAATTCTTATTTGTCCTATGCCGCCTGTGTGGTCAAAGTGGCCATGAGTTAACAAAATTTTTTCAATCACCCAAAAATTTTCCCGCGCGGTTTTTAAGAGCCGTTGGCCTTCTGCGCCGGGGTCAATCAGAAAACAGCGGTTAGTTTTTTCGTCAACAAAAAAATAACTATTGACTTCAAAATATCCTTTGACGGGGACTTTATAAAACATTTTTCTTGTGAACCTCTAAAATTGCTTCTCGCATTAAATCCGCGTTTTGAGTTCCTGAAATCGTATACTTGTCGCCAATTATATAAAATGGCACGCCGTGAATCCCGCGTTGAAAAGCTTCATATTCATCTTTCTTCACGTCTTCTTCAAATTGATTCGACGCAAGCAAATTTTTGACTTCAAACGACGCAAGCCCGGATTTCTCGCCGATGTCCTGTAAAACGTCAAAATCTGCAAGTTCTTTATTATCTGTGAAGTACGCTTTGAACAAATTTTCGATTAATCTTTCTGTTAAAGCCGGATCATTTTTGCTTTGAGCAAGTTTCGTGAGCCTGTGAGCGTCCATTGTGTTTGTAAAAAGCGTTGTCGCATATTTGAAATCAAGACCTTCACTGCGTCCCATTCTCGAAATAACTTCAATTTGAATGCCGGCTTGAGCAAAAGAAATTCCGTACTTGTTTGCAAATCTTGTTTGAGTGTCGCCGTTTGATTTTTTCGGTGCTGTAACGTCAAGTTGAAAACTTTTCATTTCGACTTCAACAGGAAAATCTAAATCCTTGATAGCTTTTTTCAATCTTGCTTCACCGATATAGCAATACGGGCAAGCATAATCCGACCAATAAACAATTTTCATTTTATGAAACCTCCATCAAAAATTTAATAGAACGTGTTCTATTTTGAAATTATAATATCGAACATGTTCTATAATGTCAAGAAAAAAATTCAGGGGGAAAAATTTTATGACTCTTAGAAGTGGAAGACCTATAAAAGATGAAAATTCTTCAGGAAGCCAACAAAAAATTATTGACGCGGCGACTAAACTTATAAATGAAGGAAGAGCTTCGGATATAACGGTGCGAAAGATTTGTGAAATTGCTGATATTTCGATTGGAACTTTTTATCATTATTTTGGTGATAAAGATTGGTTGCTGATGTCTTTTGTGCGTGTGCCGTTTTCATGTGGGGAACTTGAAACGCCGTTACAAGACATTGCCGGACGAATTAGCGAACTTTACATGTTTTTAATTAATAAATATATTAAACTTGGTAAAAATTTCATGAAAAATTTTTACACGACTGACAACGAGGCTTTATCGGCTTATATGAGCGAATATAGCGGGAAATTTTTGCCTAATACAATCATGGCCCGCAGTGAACACGAACTTAACGAAGCTTTGAATGCGGGATTTATAAAAAGCGAGGCGAATATTCATTTGATTTCTCAAGATATTTGCACGATTGTGAAAGGCTGCGTTTTTGAATGGTGTTTAAGCGATTCTAAAATAGATATTGAAGCGACGTTGAACAGAATTATAAAAAATTATCTCTCTCCTTATATGATAAATTAAAACTATCCCGAAAATTTTTGAGAGAGTTTTTACAAATTTTATTTTGAAGTTAAGCCCTTGAGAGAACATAAAGCCCTCCCGCAGTCCCCGCAAAGTCCTTTTGACTTCAGCCACTCGCCGGCGGGGTGACGGCCAAGCGCTATAAACGAAGCCGTTTGAAGGTGCAGACACTTGACATTAATTTTTTCAGTGTCGTAACGGATTCCGCCGACGCCTCCGCGAATTAAATTTTTGAAAATTCTTTCGTGATATTTCCGCATGAATTTTGCTAAATTTTTATTCATGAGCTTCATTCTGATTTTTTGATGTTCAAAATTATATTTTCGCCATTGATGATGAAGTTCGTGAAGCGTCAAAAAATTTTCGAGTTCGTTCACGCCGTTTTGAGATTCGATAGTCCCTGCAAGTTTTATTAAGTAAGGACACATTAGCCAAAACGTCGTCGGGAACGGCCGAAGAGATTTTGAAAACGGTTTACAAATTATTACTTGCACATGATTGAAACGACATTTTTTAACGTCAACGATTAAAGACGAATCGAAACGACGTTTTTTGTCGAGGACAATATTAAAACCGGAAGATGATTTTTCACATCTCCCGGCTCTAACAACAAAAAAAGAGTTATTCATAATGAGCTTCTTTAATCTTTGTTATTTCTCCGTCGCGTGCTTCGTCCCGAACGTGAAGAATTTCGTGTGTTTAAGTCCGTGATTTTTGCTTCGCTGGTCTTGAGAAAAGATGCCATCTTCTTTTCAAAATTGTCGGCTTCCTCGGGCGTAGTCTCTCTACGAAATTCGCGCCTCTCTCGAAAATCCCGGACTTCACGGAACTGATTATTATTTCCATTTTGCGACCTATTAAATCGCGGTCTGAAATTTTCGCGGTTGCCTTGATTCATTGGACGCGGAGGACGTTGGCCAGAATGAGGCTGCGGTGCGGGAGGCTCTAGCGTCTGTTTTATGGATAAGTCAATTCGTCCGCGCTCGTCGATTTTAATGACTTTGGCTTTGACGTTATCCTGAATTTTCAAAACTTCGTTGACGTCTTTAACAAAATTATAAGCAAGCTCGGAGATGTGAATCATTCCTTTGCGTCCATTGCTTGCAATTCTTACGAACGCACCGTAAGGCATAATCTGCTCGACTGTGCAGTCAACGATGTCTCCTGTGTTTAATCCGGCTGAAGGGTCTGCATTATTAACCGTAGCCATAAAAAAATTTTGCTCCTTGAAAAAAAAATTTAGTTTGAATATTTTACCGCAAAAAAATTTACTCGTTTATAGCCAACGCCATTCAGGTTTTGACCCCATACCGAGTCTACGAATTAAATAAACATTCTTTGCTTTATTATGTCGACTGCCGGGGTTGTACCAAATTAAGAGAGTTCCGCGCTGTTTATTCAAAACGAGTTTCTCGACCGCGCCTTCGACTATAGGGCCATAGCACGCTAAAATCATTTCGTTACTTGCGACAGTTGGCTTTTTCTTTAGAATTTTTAGAGTGTTGCCTCGTTCTTGCGGCATAGCTTGAACCTGTTTCAGTGGCGACGAAGTTTTAATTTTCTTGCCGAGTGTGATTTTATGCGTCTTAATGTCTTGTTTGACGTAGCGTTTAATTTTTTGATTTCGTGATTTCACTTGCTCCGTTAGAAGTTTATAGCGCTTGGCCGAACATGGAATTTTTTTATCGAGGTCGAAAGGATTGCCGACGCTGATTTTAATTTGCGGATAAACATGTTGCGTCGGAACTCGCGTTTTCATTTTCACGACCTCCGGCGGCTCTACGTTGAAGTCGTCAATTCTGTAAACAGTAACATCACGAATAGCATGACGCGCTATAAAATCCCGGATTCCAGAAAGCGGCATTCGCTTAGCTCCTTCCAGTCGCGAGGAAGTTCAGGGCCTTTCCAAGTCGCGTGAACGGTTCGAGAACGTTCATTGATGCAGCAGAAAATGACAAAATCGCCGCCGCCTGTTGAACTTCGTCGGGGCGAGTGTTCTCTGAAAATTCTGCTCTTAAAGGCGCGCCGTTAGGTTCAACCTGAATCATAAAGACGCTAGGCTCAGCTGTAGTTTCAATATGTCCGACGGCGTCTAAAGGAACGTGTGGCGATTCTTCAAGCATTACAGTTATAATTTTGCTGTTGGCTTTTAAGGGAGCTAATATATCGCTGTCGTTACAAATCCAAATTTGCGGCTGAATTTCTACCGCGTCAATCAGACTTTCAAGAATTAATTTTTCTTTTGCGTATTTACCGAACGACTCGCCGTATAAAATTCTTGCTAAGTGATCCGGCCTTAGAGGTTCGGTGCGCGCAAAATCTAACGGGAATCCCTTTGAATCAGTTACGAGAGCCGCGCCGCGGATCATTGTTTCAGAACCTTCGATTATCATATAGCCGAGCGAATTATTTTGTGAAGCCATAAAATTTCTCTCCTTTTTCAAATTCAAAATTAAAAGTTTCTTACTTAATTGTCGAAATTATAACGCTTAACTTTTAATTACGAGTTCAGACTCATGAAGCGGAACTTGCGTCATGGGGATCGAATTTCTATTTTCAAAATTAAATCTGTGAACTTTGATGATGAGAATAAAATTTTAAGATTTTTGTAGTGACCAAAGTAGTGACCAAAATCATTCTGCTTCGGGGAAATTTGTTTGGAAATTAATGTAAATTATATCACTTTGAAAAAAATGAATTTTCTGATAAAGTTGCAAGCATGTTTGAAGAAATATTAAGCGTTATAAAAAACTCAGCGGACAAAAATTTTGATGAAGTTTGCTTGATATTAGAAAAATGTGTAAATTCTTCGTCAGATTTTGTTGAAACGCTGAAGCAGATAGGAATAATTCCGGAAAGCATATTGCATGACTCAACAGAAGAAAAATTATTTTCAAAAGCTTCTGATGCGGTATTATCTCGTGCTTTTAGAGAACTTGGCCTTAAATCATCAGTCCTTCGCGAGCGTTCTGACTCCGCAGATGTTATAGCAGAATCAAAATTTTGGGGGTACGCTCTTGTAGCTGACGCCAAAGCTTTTCGATTAAGCCGTACCGCAAAAAATCAAAAAGATTTCAAGGTCTCGGCTCTTTCAAGTTGGCGAAAAGATAATGATTATGCTGTCTTGTGTGCCCCTTATTTTCAGTATCCTGTTAAAAACAGCCAGATATATTCGCAGGCTCTTGAAAATAACGTTTGTCTTTTCAGTTGGGAATATTTAATTTTTATGTTAGAAAACGGTGTTAAAGAGAGTAAAAAATTAAATCTTTCTAAACTTTGGAATTTCAGCGAGGATCTTTCACACGAAGTTTTGGTGTCGGACATGAAAAAAAAATTTTTGCCCGACTTCAACGATTTTATATTGAAATTCTTGAAAATAAAATCAGAAGTTTTAGATAAATCTTTACAATCTCAAATATTATCTATTATACAAAGAGGCTCTCTTGAAAAGTCTTTTTGGCTCGAAAAAATCGAAACAATAAAACATTATTCACGCAAGCAAGCTATTGAAGAGCTTATCAAAACTCAACGAATCCACGAAAAAATTAAACAGATTGACTCTTATATCGGTAGTTTGTCATGACGCAACTTGACACTTTCATTCATGGCGATTCAATCGAAATCATAAAAAATTTCCCTAATGATTTTGCTCACGCAATAATTTCAGATATTCCATACGGTATTGGCTTAGACGATTGGGACGTGTTACATGATAATAAAAATTCCGCGTTAGGAGGCTGCTCGCCTGCTCAAATTTCCGGCGGAGGACTTTTCAAACGCAGAGGCAAACCATTAAACGGTTGGAGCGAAGCCGACAAAAAAATTCCTGCGGAATATCAAAAATGGTGTTCTCGATGGGCAAGAGATTGGCTGAGAGTATTAAAGCCGGGTGGAACGTGTTTTATATTTGCTGGTCGACGTTACGCGCATAGATGTATTGTCGCGCTTGAAGATGCTGGTTTTACATTCAAAGATATGTTAGCTTGGGAAAAGAATAACGCTCCCCACCGTGCCCAAAGGCTTTCCATTATTTATGAACGCCGAAATGATTTTGAAACTGCTCACGAATGGGAAGGCTGGCGAGTTGCTAATCTTCGACCATTATTTGAGCCTATTTTGTGGTTTCAAAAACCATATAAAACCGGAGGCACTATAGCTGACAATATCCTTGAAAACGGAGTCGGCGCATGGAATGAAGAAGCATTAAGAAAATATAACGCCTACGAAGATACATTTTCTAATATTTTAAAAGTTAATATAACTCAAGACGATCACGGTCTTCATGCGGCGCAGAAACCTTTGAAACTCATGGAACTTTTAATTTCGCTTGTTACTAAAGAAGGGCAAATTATTCTTGACCCTTTCATGGGTTCAGGAACAACTTGTATAGCCGCGAAAAAGTTAAAACGACGTTACATAGGAATAGACATTGATTCAGAAAATATAAAAATCGCTAATGAAAGATTAAATTCTTCGGAACAATACGAAATCGCTTTATGATAACTTTGAAAAAATTAAATTTTCTGATAATCTTGCATGAAACTTAAATAGGAGGAAAAAAATTTTATGTATGAACTTGTATTAATTCGCCACGGCGAAAGCGCATGGAACAAAGAAAACAGATTCACAGGTTGGACGGACGTTCCATTATCTGATAAAGGAATCGAAGAAGCTCGTTCGGCAGGAAAATTATTAAAGGCTGAAGGCTTTGCTTTCGATTACGCTTTTACTTCCGTTTTGAAACGCGCTATTAAAACTTTATGGCTCGTCCTTGAAGAAATGGATCGCATGTGGATCCCTGTTCAACATTCTTGGAAACTCAACGAAAGGCACTACGGTGCGTTACAGGGACTCAACAAGGCCGACACTGCCGCTAAGTATGGCGACGCTCAAGTTAAAATCTGGCGACGAAGCTATGATGTTCAGCCGCCGTTGCTCGAAAAGTCTGATGAACGTTACCCCGGCAATGACCCGAGATACTCAGGACTTAGCGAAGCCGAATTGCCGTTGACCGAGTGTCTTAAAGATACTGTTGCTCGTGTTGTGCCGTTCTGGAAAGACACAATCGTCCCGGAAATTAAATCCGGAAAGAAAATCATAATCGCTGCTCACGGAAATTCACTTCGCGCACTCGTCAAGTATCTTGACAACGTTTCAGAGAAAGACATTCTCGAACTTAATATCCCGACCGGTGTGCCGCTCGTCTATGAACTCAATGACGACATGACCCCGAAATCTCATCGCTATCTCGGTGATGCCGAAGCAATCGCCAAAGCTCAAGCAGCCGTCGCAAGTCAGGGTAAAGCAAAATAAGGAGGAGAATTAATCATGCATTATTCAGACAGGATTCAGGCGTTAAAAATCTCACCAATCCGCAGACTTATTCCATACGCGGACGAAGCTAAGGCCAAGGGCAAGAAAGTTTATCATCTTAATATCGGTCAGCCGGATATTAAAACTCCTGATGAATATTTCGAGGCCATTAAATCATTTCACCCGGCCACAGTCGCTTATCAAGTCTCGCAGGGCATTCCTGAACTTCGCGACGCTATTAGCGGCTATTACAAGGCTATGGGCGTGCCTTATGAACGTGAAGACATTTATGTAACATGCGGCGGCAGTGAAGCTTTACAGTTTGCCGTCATGATTCTTTGCGACCCCGGCGATGAGATTCTTGTGCCGGAACCGTTCTATGCAAATTACAACACGTTCGCTAAACTCGCGCTCGCTAATCTTCGTCCAATTCCTACGACGGCCGAAACAGGTTTTCATCTTCCGTCAGAAAAAGAAATTGAAGCGTTGATCACGCCTAAAACTCGCGCATTCTGGATTTCTCACCCGTGCAACCCGACAGGGACAATGTACACGCCTGACGAAATAGAAATGCTTTGCAGGCTCGCGAAGAAACATGACCTCTTCATAATCGCCGATGAAGTTTATCGAGAATTTACTTATGACCGCGGCAGCGAAAGATTTATGAGCTTCGGTGAAGTCAAAGACGCATTAGACCGGGTTATCATGGTTGACAGCGTATCGAAACGCTTCAGCGCGTGCGGAATTAGAATCGGCTGTATCGCCATGAAGAACAAAGAATTTTTAGCGCAAGTTATGAAATTATGTCAGGGACGTTTGAGCGTTTCAGCAGTCGAGCAAGTCGGAGCGGCGGCACTGTATAAGACTCCGAAATCGTACCTTGAGGAAGTCAACAAAGAATATAAAATGCGTCGCGACGTTCTTTATAAGGGACTTCAGGCTATTGATGGCGCTGTATGCCATGAGCCTAAAGGCGCATTCTATACGATGGTCAAGATGCCGATTGACAGCTCAGAGAAATTCATAATCTGGATGCTGCAGAATTTTGACATCAACGGCGAAACGACTATGGCCGCGCCGGGCAATGGATTCTATGCAGATCCGAACAAGGGACTTGACGAAATGAGAATTGCTTACGTTCTCAAGAAAGAAGATTTAGAGAAAGCATTGAATATCCTGAAGCGGGCTGTTGAAGCCTATCCTGGACGACTTGAAGCTATTAAGGCATAAAGTTTAC
>CAJORD010000059.1 GCA_905236605.1 uncultured Synergistales bacterium
AATCTCCGAAGCCGAAGCGCTGCCGCCATTTATCAAAACGACCATAGGCACGGAAGTTAAGAACGCGGATTTCTCGACGTAATATTGTTCATTCGCACGCTCGGAACGTCCTTTGGTTTCTACGACAAGACCATCACGAACGAACATGCTAACTATTCTGACGCTTGCATCTAAAAGTCCGCCGCCGTTGTTGCGAAGGTCAAGGATTAAAGCCTTCATTCCTTTCTTAATCATGTCGCGAAGACCTGCGCGAGCCTCGTCGCCGGTGTTTTGCTTAAATTGCGATAATCTCAAATAGCCAATGTCATCAGAAAGCATTTCGTAACGGACGCTCTTGAGATTTATAATTTCGCGAGTGATTTCAAAACTTAAAAGTTCTTCTTCACCTTCGCGTCGCACCCACACGGTAACTTTAGTATCAGGTTCGCCGCGCAATTTTTGAACGACTTTATCCGACGTCCAGCCCACGACGACTTCATCATCAACTTTTACAATTTGGTCTTTAGGTTTTAACCCGGCTTTCTCGGCTGGCGAGTCTTCCATAGGACTTATAACTAAAATTTGTCCGTCGCGATCGCCCACATACATTCCTAAACCGCCGTAACGTCCCTCGAGTTCGATTTCTTCATCTTTAAGTTGCGAAGGCGACACGAAACGCGTATAAGGGTCTTTCCATGCCTCAACCATGCCGCGCGCGGCACCGTGTAATAAATCGTCATCGCTTGCGGGCTTCTTGTCAGCGTCAACTTGATAGCTTTCTATGATGTAACGGACTTGCCGCAGCAGCCATAAGGACCTTACATTAAACGGCGAAATTCTGTTGAAGTCTGCTTCGGAAAAATCTGCCGATTGAGCTTTGCAGCCATAAATAAATCCCAAGAAAGCCAAAGCGACGAAGAGTAAAATATATTTTTGAAATTTGGAACTGAATTTTTTCATTAACGTCAAAACGCACCTGCCTTAAAATTTAATAACCGTTCGCTGAACTTCGCAAAAGATTATATAACAATAATTTTTCACTTTCTTAGATAATTCATAGGATTTTGAGCCGAGCCGCCCTTGCGAACTTCAAAATGGAGTCCGTATTCTGAATCGGTCCCGGAGTTTCCAACGCGGCCTATTACGGTGCCGGACTTTACATTAGCGCCTTCACGAACCGACGCGCCTCCTAAGTGAGCGTAAACCGTCGATAAGTCGCCGCCATGATCTATAATCACGACTTGCCCGAAGCCACGCAGCCAACCCTGATACAAAACTTCGCCCGGCCCTGCGGCTTTAACAGGAGTCCCGACAGCGGCTTTGATGTCGATTCCAGAATTAAAAACTTTAGTTTTGAAAACGGGGTGAACTCTCGAACCGTATTGCATCGTTACAGTGCCATTGACGGGCCACGCAAGAGTTTTAACGGAACTTGACGAACTCGACGACGAAGGACTTGAATTAGATTTCGCAGTTTGAGTTTTTGAATTTGAATTAGATTTTGAATTAGAAGTCTTCGATTTTGTATTAGAAATTGTCTTCGTCGATTTAGTTTTCTTTTGCTTCATCAAAGAATTAATTTTGTTTCCGACGGCGCGTTGAGCGGATTCGAGTTCTTTAGCTGCGGCTTCGGCTTTCTTTTGTTCGCTCTGGACATTTTTTAATAACGAATCTGTTTTTTGAATCGTGCTGTCATATTCGGCACGTTTCTTTTTTAATTCTTCGGTTTGCTGCTGAATTTTAGATTTGTTGCTCTCGAGAGTGCGTTTAGCGTCTTTAAGTTCATTTTCACGCTTAATAAGTTCATCAAGCATTTCCTGATCTTGACGCGCAAAACACTGAAGCATATAGGCCGTATTAATAGCGTCGTGCGGGCCGTTGGCAGTCATAATCAAACTCAAAGAATTTTCTTCGGGCGTGTGTTTATAAATGTCAAGAACTCGCGCGCGAAGAGTTGCAATAATTTTTTTCATTGAGGCTTGAACGCTAGAAATTTTTTTATTAAGTTGTCCGACTGAATTTTGAAGTTTTTGATTTTCTTTTGCTAAGTCGTCCATTTTTGCTTGAGAAGCGCTTGCGTCTTGTCGAAGCCGTGAGAGTTGTCCGAGCAAAGTCTTAGACTGCTTAGATTTTTCTTTAGCAATGGCGTTATATTGCTGAATTTTTTTCTTCATGTCGTTCTGACTGCGCTGCTGTGATTTAATTTGGCTGTCTATGTTGGCGGCGTAAGCAGTTAAATTCAGCGACATAATCAAAATTAAAAGGGCCGCAAAAAATTTTTTCATTAATAATCCCTCCTAACGTTTCAAAAATTTAATTGGATTTTCCGGCGTTCCGAAGACTCTAACTTCAAAGTGAAGATGATAGCCGGTGGTGTTTCCAGTTTTACCGACCTTCGCAATCGTTGCGCCGGGTTTCACGACTTGGCCTTCTTTAACGAGGCTCGCCGACAAGTGAGCGTAAAGCGTCGAATATCCTCGGCCATGGTCAAGCACAACGACACGACCATAACCGCGAAGCCAGCCATCATAAATAACTTCTCCGCCGGCGGGAGCTTTAACGGGCGTTCCATTAGGCGCGGCAATGTCGATACCTGAATGTAAAATCTTGCGTTTCAAAATCGGGTGGATTCTGTAGCCGTAATTGCTTGAGATAGTGCCACGGATTGGCCAGTTAAACATTGAGCCTTTGCCAGTTACGTAAACACGCTGCGCGCGTTCCTTTTGTAATTTTGCAATCATTTGCCCGGCTTGGCGTTGAGCTTGTTCGGCTTCAAGCGCGGCTTTTTCGGCGAGGACCTTCTGACGCTGAATAGACTTTATAAAATTGTTCGTGTCTTTTATGCTTTTTTTGTATTTGTCGCGTTGCACTTGAACAGCTTCGGTCTTCTCTTTTAAGCGTGTCTGCTGTTCGTCCATAGTCTGACGCGATAAATCTAAATTTTGAACTCGCGATTGAAGTTGCGATAAAATTGCCTCGTCTCGTTGCGTAACGAGTTTCAAAAGATGAGCCGTTTCGACAGCTTCAAAAACGCTTCGCGACGCGAACATCATTCGCATAGTTTCAGCCTCGCCATATTTATACATGTCGAGAAGTCTATCTTTCATTTGCGAAGATAGCTCATTGATTTTCACTTGCTCATCTTTAATATTCTCGTCTAAGACGTCGATATTTTCTTGAATTTTTTGATTCTGAAGTTCAAGCAAAGTAAGCTCTTGACGCGCGACACTCTCATCTTGCTGAAGCGTGTTGACCTTCGTCAAAAGTCCTTCGACCTTCACGCCCATCTCGTTAATTTGCTTTCGATAATTTTGAATCTGCTTTGAAAGTTCGGAACGTTTCTTTTCTTCGGCTTCAATCTGTGAATCAATGCTGCCTTTAGAAGTCGTTTTCTTCGCAGCCGAATAAACTTGCGCCGGTGCAATGATTATTAACAACAGAATGATAGCTAAAAAAAATTTCTTTTTCATTATTACGGCCTCATTCTGGTTTCGTGATTGAGTTTATAAATCTAGCGACGATGATATAACTACAAACCCAACCGAGAGTAGCGCCAAATCCTGCGAGCAAAGCGCAAAATCTAAATATTACGGCTCTGTCCGTGATTATGCTGTTGCGAAGGAAAGGAAGATTAGCTTGAATCAAAGTTACGCCGGGGAAATACGCGCCAATAATTCCTGCCGCGGCTATCAAAGCGCCAAGTAACGACAGCAAAGTCCCTTCTAATACAAACGGCGTCGCTATATAAGCGCGAGTAGCTCCAACAAGATACATTATGCCAATCTCTTCGCGGCGTGAATAAAGCGATATGTGAATTGTGTTATAAACAACAAGCGCGGTGATTACGACCGACAAAATAAACATTACAAGCGCAATTCTTGATGAAATTCTTGAAAGTGCTGAAATTCGTTTTACGACAAGTCCAGCGTAAACAACATCATCAATTTCGGGCATAGCGTTTAATTCGTCAACAAGATGCTCAACGTCTTCGGCCTTGTGAACGTGAATTTCAAAGTTATAAGGGATCGGATTTTCGCCAAGCATGTCGAGCGCACGCGATTGAGAACCCATTTTTTCTTGCAACTTCGCGAGCGAGTCCGACGGCGAATAAATTTTCATAGCGTAAACGTATTCAAGCGCTTGAATTTTTGCAGCGACTTTTTCAATATCGAGTGTGTTATCTTTGACCAAATACGCCTGAACAACAAGCTCACTTTCAAGACGCGACAATAAATTTTCAAGATTTAACGAGAACAGCGTAGTAACGCCCAAAATCCAAAGCATGACGCCGGCGGTTATTAAAGTCAGAAGCCCAAGAACCCAATGATGAACAACAAGGCGCCACATGTCGCGAAGAATATATTTTAATGTCGTCATCCTGAATACGTTCCTCCTTTTTCGTCGCGGATTAATTTTCCGTTCTCAAGCTCTATAACTCGTTGGCGGGACGCGTTGACGATCGCTTGATTGTGCGTTGACATCACGACTGTAACACCAGCTGCGTTAATCGCAAACAAAATTTTCATGACTTCGGCGGCCGTATGAAAATCTAAATTTCCCGTCGGCTCGTCCGCTATGAAGAGTGAAGGAGAGTTTGCGAGTGCACGCGCTATAGCTACTCTTTGTTGCTCACCGCCGGAAAGTTGCGCCGGACGCATAGAACGTCTTCGCCATAATCCAACTTGATTAATAACATCTTTAGTACGTTCGGTAACAAGTTTTTTGGGAACTGACATTGCCTCCATAACGAAAGCTATATTTTCGTAAACAGTCAAGCTCTGAATTAATTTGAAGTCTTGCGCGACAAGTCCAACATCGCGTCTATAATATGGAACATCAGCGCGGCGCATTCGTCGAAGGTCATAACCTCCCACTGCGACGACTCCCGCGGAAGGCAAAATCTCGCGCGTTATAAGGCGAAGCAAAGTTGATTTTCCCGAACCTGTTTGACCGACGACATAAACAAATTCTCCCTGCTCTATGTTTAGACTTATATCGAACAAGGCTGTAATATCTGGTTCAAAAGTTTTTGTTACTTCAGAAAAAGTTATATTCATGTGTTAAGCTCATCAGCTCCTTTGTATTTTGCTCTTTCTTTCATTGCCTGCTGGGTGTCATATTCGCCCCAAACGGCTTGAATAATATCATGCACGGTCATTTTTTTAGCTTCACGGAGTTCATGATAGAGTTCGTGGTTAAGATACAGCCAAACTCTGAAAATCGTGTGAACTTTGCGCCCGAACTGTCCTATAATCAGCCAGCCGGACAACGGATTATAAACGACGAGGGGCGAAGCGGGTTGTTCGGCGAGATGTTTTAATTCAAGACTTGAAAACGAAAGTTCTTGAAGCTCTCGTAGCGCGTCGTCGTCAGGAAGATTCAAAATTGAAAACCAAATTTTCATATTATTTTGTGGCATTCCAAAGACGTTCGGGTCTGCACGAAGCCAAGCTTTTATTCGCCCTGCGGTTTCAAGTTCGCCTCTTGCGAGTGAAAATCTTAAAGTCCAGTAAGCTTTATACAAAATAAAATCTTCTTTCATGAACGCCGAAAAATTTTCTTCGAGCATGAAGTCGTTAGGATTTTCAAAGGCGGGGTGTTCTTTCATGAAAGTTCTTAACATTAAAACTGTAGGTGCGTGATGCCCGGGAGGTTCGCTAAGAGAAAATAATTCTTTTCGCAAAATATTCACAGTGTCAGCGGGGATTATGGTTGGGCGCGTGCCTTCGTTCAACAAAGACAAAACTTGATTTTCATATAAATGAACGCTTGAGGGCTGCTCGTCCGACTTGCTGCTAGCGTAAATCCATTTTCCTCCGTCTGTTCCAAGTAAATATTTATTATGTGGGAGCAATAAAACGACAGAAGGCTTTTCGGGCATGGCAATACCGTCGGGTCTGTTTTCGGGCGGCAGTTCCGCAAGTGTTCCGTTGGACATTAATTCGAGCAGCAATTTATAATTTCACCTTCTTCTTAGAATGTGATAATCATAGCACACAATAAAGTTAGAGATTAGGTTCGATAATAATCACCCTTAAAAATGTTAAAATGTATTCTCGCTCAAAGAATGCTACTTAAATTAAATTAGGAGTGTAAATCATGCCTGAAATAGTAATAATGGGAGAACTTCTCGTTGAAATCATGAGACCTAAGGAAGATGTACCGCTCTATGCTTCAGATTACTTCAGAGGCCCTTTCCCCAGCGGTGCGCCCGGAATATTCATTAGTACTGCGGCAAGACTAGGCCATTCGACGGCAATAATCAGCGGCGTGGGCAATGACGACTTCGGCGAAAACATCATGCGCAGACTCAAGCATGACGGTGTTGACGTAAGCAGGGTAATAATTCCTGAAGACGGTCATACGGGAATCGCTTTCGTAACATACTTTGCGGACGGCGAACGCAAGTTCTTATTCTACATGGATAATTCACCCTGCATAAAAGCTAAAGCTCCAGAGAGCATGGAAGGCTTCGAGGATACTAAGTATATGCACATAATGGGGTGTTCGCTTATGGCCGATGTGAATTTTGCTAAAGAAATAATAAAGTTCATGACCATGCTTAAATCTCACGGCGTAAAAATCAGCTTTGACCCTAACGTTAGACTTGAAATGCTTAAAGACAAAGCAGTGCTTGACATGTTGCAGAAAGTTTTCAAGAACTCTTCTATTCTTATGCCGGGAGTCTCGGAGCTAAAAATGTTCACAGGCAAAGATGACATTAACATGGCTATAAAGTCAGTATTTGAGAATCCAAGTCTTGAGATTCTTGTTCTAAAGAATGGCTCTAAAGGTTCAAAGATATACACCCGTAAAGGACTTGAGGTTGAACAGCCAATCTACAAAGTCATACAGGAAGATGCTACAGGAGCTGGCGACAGCTACGATGCTGCGTTCATCTGCGGACTTGCGGAAGGTAAGAGTCTCGCTGAAGCTGCGAAAATGGGAGCCGCCGCTGGCGCGTTAAATGCCGCCGCCTTCGGGCCAATGGAAGGAAAAATTTCACCCGAATCAATTAATGAGATAATTAAAAGGGGATAAGATTGCTCAACCTAACTCCTCACTCAATAAAAGTCCGTGTCGAAGGCCGTTGATACTTACGATACAGTGTTGAGCATTCAACATCTTTAAAACTGTGAAGATTATGCACGCGCTACCTAAAATTACATCGGCGCGACTTGCAGGGAGTCCGATTACGTTTTGACGTTCGCTCAAAGTCAAAGCCGCGTACATTTTAATTTGTCTTCTAATGTCGCTCATGGTCAGGGTGCAGCCGTGGAGTTTCGAGGGCACAAAATTTTCGCAAGCAAATTTAACGCTGGCCATCGTTACGATACCGCCGCCAACGCCGATAATTTTTGCCGGGGCTGTTTCAAATATTAATTTGTCAACATGATTTTCAATGAAAAGATTTTTAACATGCTCGACGACTTCGTCGCAAAAAATTTTTTTTATAGGCTTGTCATGAATGTTGAAAAATTTTTCAGAGAGATTTACGGCTCCGACAGGGACACTTATAATTTTGTTGATGCTCCCCGCAGAGCCTGCTACAAATTCCGTACTACCACCGCCGCTGTCAAACATGATTGTATTTCCGTCTAAGTCAAAACCGTCAACGGCACCTAGCCACGAATATTTTGCTTCGTCTTCGCCCGAGAACACGTGAACATCAAGACCTGTTGAGCCTTTAATCATTTTTATAAATTCGTCGGCGTTCTGGGCTGTTCGCAACGCCATCGTTCCAACTATAAAAATTTCTGCGCCGCTCTTGGCCGCACGACGTGCCATTTTAGTTACGGTATCACAAGAAATTTTCATGCTGGCTTCGCTCAAAAATCCTGTCGCTGACATTCCGCGCCCAAGTCTGACTACTTCGGTCTCGTCGCGAATAACGTGAATTTTACCGGCGACAACGCGAGCGACACGCATTTTTATAGAATTGCTGCCAATGTCAATAACCGCTTTAATCATCTCGTCGCCTCAATGACTCCTGCATAACGAAGCAGAATGCCGTAACCGGAATCGTGAACAAAAGGCCAAGAGTCCCCGCAAGCCCTTGAACGATCTCTTGCGCTATATAAGGATCGTTCATAAGGCCGGAAATCTCTACGCCGGCGCTGCAAATTAAAATTGCCATAGGCAAAGAACTTCCCATGTATGCAAGAATTAAAGTGTTAATCATGCTGCCAAGGACTTCGCCGCCGACATTCAGGCCCGCTAATAAAAGTCTGTCAAGCGGAATATCGTTATCGTAATCGACAAATTCTGACATTGAAGCCGTAACCGAAACTGCGACATCGAGGACAGCGCCTATAGAGCCGATTAAGACCGACGCAAGCAAAACACCGCGCATGTTCAAGCCGGGCAACGTTGAAGCAAGCAAAGCAGCCCCTTCACCCGCTAGGCCGGAGAGTTGCCACACCCACACCATCAAAGAGCCGAGCAAAAATCCGCAAAACGCTCCGCCTAAACTCCCAAGCAACGCCACGAGCATATAACGAACATGATGAACGACGCATAACACCGTTACAGTAGCGATTATTAAAACGGAAGCTAACGCAAGTGCAACAGGATTCCAGCCGTTCGAAACAAGTGGCACCATAGTGAAAACTAAAACCGCTATCGACGCTCCAAGACCAAGTAGCGCGAATAAACCTCGAAATCCCGTTAGCGCGATTAAAATAGCGCAGACCGCCATCACAATTCCTGCAACCGAAGGCACTCGAAACGCATCAGCGATTGAATACTGCACGCGGCCATCGTTGAACATGTCCCACACTAGTAAGTACCTGCGACCGTTTACAACTTCAATCCCGGTTCCTGCAAGTCGAATCGTTTTGACGTTCATTACTCGTTCATCGTCAGTTCCGGATAAGACCTGCAAAATCGTATCGCGCTCTAACATTTCGTAAGATTCTTCTTTTTCGTCTTCGGGGGGAATTATACTTTCAGGCCCGGCCTCGATAACTCGAACGATTAAAGATTCGTTATTGTCCCAATGATGAACAGCGTAATAATCCACCGCGCAATAAAACGCCCACGAAATCACGCACGCTAAAATCAAACGCGCAAAAAAATTTCTAGTCTTCATATTTAATTTCTAACTCCTCCAAAAATTTTTTCATATCGTCGGGCAAAGGAGCAGAAAATTTTTCTCCTTCAATCTCTTTTAACGCCGGACGGAGATTATCCGGGAACTCTAGCTCATAGGCATGAAGCAGCGGCCGTGTTACGGTCTTCATAGCACGATTGATTTTGAAGTCGCCGTATTTTCGATCGCCGATTATCGGGTGCTTTATATGAGCCATGTGAACACGTGCTTGATGAGTTCGGCCCGTCAGTAATTCGAGCTTGACTAATGAAAATTTTCCATTTGTGGCAAGTCGTTCACATTTCGTAACGGCGTTTGCTCCTTCGTCCGACACCGTAACTAAATTATTTTCTGCGTCCTTTAATAATGGCGCGTCTATTGTGATTTCGTTAGGCGCTTGGCCTGCGACGATTGCGAGATAAAATTTTCTGACGCTTCGATTTTTGAAAAGTTCTTCGAGTGCACGGAGTGCTTCGCCGTGAAGAGCTACAGCAAGAACTCCGGTTGTGTTTCTGTCGAGACGGTGAACGGCAGCGGGTGTCTTTGAGCCAGTAACGCCCCACACTCGTGAGATTACGCTGTCGCCTCCGGCTTCGTCAGGTTGAACTAAAATTCCCGCGGGCTTGTTTAAAATTAAAACGTTCTCGCCGTGAAATAAAATTTTGATTTTTCCCCACGAATTATGAGTAAAAATTTTTTGTTCGTTTTTAGCGTCATCATTTTCATTTTCGAGCGACCATTTAACGACAAGTTCATCGCCGGCAAAAATTTTTGTTCCCGGTTCGCGAACTCGTTTTGAGTTTACACGGACTTCGCCTTTGCGGATCGACTTCATAATCTCGCCTAGCGTTACGTGTTTGAACATTCCGCGCAGGATTCTATCGAGCCGCCTGTCGTTGTCGTCTTGTGAAATTGTGATTGTGTAACTCATTCCTCTGCTACTGCCTCTGATACTCCGCGCCAGAGCCGTCTATCAATCATCGGCAAATATTCTGTAACTTCAGATTGTGGATTTAAGGATTCCATTTGAGACTTCCAGTAGCTCAATTTGAAATCGACATCATCGGCGGCACTCACGATAAACGCTTCTGGAGTTTCAGGCAGAACGGGCGAGCCAAATTCTTTGCGTCCATGGTGAGAAATTATTATATGTGCAATGGCAAGCGCTATTTTTTTATCAAGGTTTTCAAGTTCGGCGTATCGCATGAACATTCCATAACCTAAAATTATATGTTCAATTACGTTGCCTTGAGTTTTCATCGTAGGAGCCGGTTCGGCCGTGTAAGATTCGATTTTGCCAATGTCATGAAGCAAGGCTCCTGCTATAACTACGTCAACGTCAACAGGGACTTTGAATTCTTCATAATGTCTGGCCATATCTCTTGCACCGATAGCGACTGAAAGAGAATGTTCGAGAAGGCCGCCCGAGTATGCGTGATGAAGAAGCACCGCCGCCGGCCAAGTGCTATATTGTTCCCAAAGACCGCGCTTAAAGAAGACGTTATTCAAAAATGTTCGCAGAGCGTCGCTTGAAATTTCATCAATTAAATTTTTGAAAGTGCTTTCTAAAAATTCCTGCTTAAGCGGCGAACGCTTCGTGTAATTCTTCGGAGGATAAATATTTTGGTCAAGTATATAAATCTCGTTGAAGTTATATTGAAGCTGATCACGAAAATCTCCGACGCGGCCGATTATGCCTGCTGTGAGACCTTCAATTTTGAATCCGCAGTTATCCGGGTCAATCATGAATTTATCGCCGCCCTGATGATTCCACCATGACGTCGTTGACCACGCCTTGCCTTCAATGTCGCCTGATTGGTCACAAAGAGCAACGTCCCAAAAAATATTTCCGTTTCTGTCTGTTCGAGTTGAGATTCGAGTAACGATACCCACCGTACTGAAATCAGAATTTTTGGGAAGCTGTTTTACATCTTTTATAATTTGTTGTTTCATGAAGTTCTAATTTGCCCTCTCATGTTAGAATTTCTTAATTTTGCGATTATTATATCAGTGTAAAAATTTAATCTTAGGAAGGAAATTTTAATTTGATTCTCTCAGGTCTTGAAATAAAAAATCACATAGGCCGCGAAATTATAATCACGCCGTTTGACCCCGGGCGCGTCAATCCGAACAGTTATAATCTTTCACTGCACGACGAACTTTTAATCTATAACGAAAAAATTTTAGACATGAAGAAGGCAAACGCGACTCAAAAAATTTTAATCCCGCCTGAAGGTCTTGTGCTCGAACCGGGAAAATTATATCTTGGCCGCACGGAAGAATATACAAAGACCGAAGGCTTTATTCCGATGTTGGAGGGACGTTCTTCAATAGGAAGACTTGGAATTTGTATTCACGTTACTGCGGGCTTCGGTGATGTTGGCTTCGCGGGTTATTGGACACTCGAATTATTTTGCGTTCAGCCGGTGAGAGTTTACGCGGGCGTTCAGATTGCGCAGATTTATTATCACACGATAAGCGAGCCTTACGAGAATTACACGACGGGAAAATATCAAAATAACAAAGGCATTCAGCCGAGTATGCTTTACAAAGAACTAGGAATGAGGGATTAAGTATTTAATATGAAAGAATTGGGAATGATTGTGAACTTGCGTAAGCCCGAAGCCGTGAGCATGGCGAAAAAATTATTATCTTGGGGAAATGATAACGGCTGTAAATTTCTTTTACCTCATCAGGAAGCCAGCGCTTTAACTACCGCAGGACTTGACGACGCCGAATGGCTTAGGGCCGTGAAGATAGCTATCGTGATTGGCGGCGATGGAACTTTTTTACGTGCGGCGCGTTACGTTATGGGGACGGAAATAATTTTGCACGGCGTTAATCTTGGTCATTTAGGTTTCTTGGCTTTGAGCCGGCCGGAAGAAATTGAGCAAGACTTAAAAAATATTTTAGAAGATAATTTTGAAGTTTTAGAGCGAAGAGTTTTGAAATGTCTCGTGTATCGTGATGATTTAGATTCGCCGCTTCACAAAATTTACGCGCTTAATGACGTTGTCTTAAACACAAACGCTATAGCGCGGCTGCTGCAAGTCGAAATAGATTTTAATGAAAAATTTTTTTGTGTCCTTCCGACCGACGGCGTTATAGTTTCAACTCCGACAGGTTCGACGGCTTACGCTCTTTCAGCAGGAGGCCCGATAATCCCGCCGCATATGGACGCGCTTTTACTTGCCCCACTTTGCGCTCACACTTTATATTCAAGGCCGCTTGTTGCGTCAGAACTCGACACTATAAATTTAATTCCCCGAGGAGCTTCGCGAGATTTAATTTTGACTCAGGACGGGCAATTAGGCTACGAAATTTTTCCGGGCGATAAAATAGACATCAGACTTTCACGAACAAAAAAAATCAGAACCGTGAATTTGCCGGGGAGAGATTTTCTTGACATCGTGAGAGAAAAATTAGGCTGGGGTCAGGCGTTTAAGATTGATTGAAAAAATTTTTATAAACAACATCGGCGGCATTAAAGAAGCAAGTTTGAATTTCACAGGCGGCTTGAATGTCATCACGGGCGAGAGTGGCGCAGGCAAAAGCAGTGTCGTTCGTGCGCTCGAATTATTGACGGGCGGTCGAGGCGGCGTCAAGTTCATCAGGGCCGGCGAAACTCGTGGGACTGTCGAAGCAAAATTTTCGGCCACTTCGATTTCTCGTGAGATTAATCAAAACGGACGTTCACGCGCAAAAATTGAAAATGAAAACGTCGCACTCAATGACTGCGCCAAAGTTGTTAATTCGCTCGTGAGGATTCAAAATCAGTTCGCACAGATCGAATTATTAGATAACGAAAAGCAGCTTGCAATGTTGGATTCGTGCCTCGATGAAAAAATCCAAAATGAGACTTTTAATTTGTTTCGAGAGATTTACGACAAGGCCAAGCGCAGCGCTGACGAGTTACGCGCAATCAAAAAACGCCGCGCCGAAATTGAAAAAAAATTTTCAAACGCACGAGAAATTTTTGAACTTGTGAAAATCGCAAGGCCCGAAGCCGGACTCGAAATTAAATTAGAAAATTCTCTTTCGGACCTCACGCACAGAATTTCGCAGCGAGAACGCGCTAAAGAAAGTTTTGATACGCTCACGGGCGGTCTGTCTGAAAACGGATTAATCGGGAACGCGGAAGCGTGCTTTGAAGAACTTTACGATTTTATGAACGCCGATGACGCTGACGAAGCCCGACGGAGTTTTGAAAATTTATATTCAGTCATAAAAAATTTGTCCGGCGCTTTCGATGATGAAGAAAGCGATATTAACTCGCGCGAAGAAATTGAAACTCGCCTCGGAGCTTTACGAAGATTAAAACGACTTTGCAATATTCCAGACGAGAACGAATTATTAAATTACACAAGCGAAATTTATAAAAATCTCGAATGGCTCGAAGCAAGTTACAAAGATTTAGAAATTTTATCTGCGCGTTCGCTCGAAGAAAAGAAAAAAGCCAATGCCCTCGCAATGGAAATCAGGCACGCTCGCCACGAAGCCGCAGAAAAATTAGAAATCCGCGTCAACGAATTATTAAACGAACTCGCAATGACGGGAATAATTTTCAAAATTAATTTCATCGGCCTTCAAAAATTAAAACGAAATGGAGCGGACGGAATCGAATTTATTTTGAGTGATGGCTCACGTGAAGGACGCGTCGAAAAAATCGCTTCGGGTGGTGAACTTAGTCGCCTGCTCTTGGCCTTGCAACTTTCATTGCCGGACGAATGGTTGCCGCCTACGATCGTATTTGACGAAGTCGAAGCGGGGCTTGGAGGTCGCGCGGCTGTGTTATCAGGGACGCAATTAAAAAAACTTTCTCGAAAGTGTCAGGTGATCCTCGTAACTCACGAAGCCTCTATAGCAGCGCTTGGCGATTCGCACATTCTAATTCAGCGAACGGAGGGCGAAACTTTCATGAAGAACATCACCGGCGAAGAACGAGTTAAAGAAATTGCTCGAATGCTTTCAGGTTCGCCGGACATGACTGAAGCATTAGAGCACGCGAAAAAATTAATTAAAAGTCAAGAAGAACATTGACCCAGAAGACGC
>CAJORD010000060.1 GCA_905236605.1 uncultured Synergistales bacterium
GATTCGCTCGAGCCGCCCGGGGACTTGCGGAACATTCGCGACGCCGTCAATAATTGCTTCGTCATCGACGCGGCCACGCATTGCGGTTACTGCGCATAGAGTGTTCATGACGTTGAAATCACCGACTAAAGGACTTTTTAATTTGAGATTATTAAAGCCGCGAGTAGAAATTTCAAATTCTGTTCCTGCGAGAGTCATTTTAATATTGAAAGCTCGTGAGTCGGCGTTATCATCAAGACCGAAGCCGCGAAGATTTTTTTGAAACTCGTTTAATAATCGTTTGCCGTATGGATCATCAAAATTTGCTGCGCCGATGAAATCTTCTTTTGTGTAATTCGTGAATAATAATTTTTTTGCCGCAAAATAATTTTCCATATCTAAATGAAAATCTAAATGTTCAGGATATAAATTTGTGAACACCGGGACATCATAGCGCGCGCCTTTGATTCTTCCTAAAAATAATCCGTGTGAGGAAGTTTCCATGACGCAAGCTCCGCAACCGTTCTTGACCATAGCGGCAAGTTGCTTTTGGACTTCAGAACTTTCCGGCGTCGTTCGGTCGGCTTCTTTGTCGTTTATGCCATCGCTTTCAATTATTGTTCCTAAGAGCCCTGAACGAATCCCCGCGGCTTTCAAGATACTTCTAATTATATAAGTCGTAGTTGTTTTGCCGTTCGTGCCTGTAACACCGACCATTAATAATTTCTCGCTCGGATTGTCATAAACAAGAGCGGCGACTTCACCAAGAAAATCACGGACGCGATTAACGATTATCTGCGGCAAATCCGTATCAACTTCGCGTTCACAGAGCAAAGCACACGCGCCTTTAGTTTCAGCCATTTTTACAAATTTATGACCATCAGAATTTTCGCCCTTAATGCACGCGAATAAAGTTCCGGACGTTACGTCGCGACTGTCAGAAACGACTTCGGAAATATTAATTAAAAAATCGTCCTGACGTTTCACACGAACTTGAATATTTTTATCTTTTGCCCGTATGAAATTCAGGACGCCTTCAAAATTTATCAATATGAATTTATCTTCCCTTCTCGAATATTTGTACTTAAGAATAATATTCGAGTTCGGCCATTTCTTCAACTATAGATTTGAAAGTCGGCGCAGCAAGTTCACCACCATAAATTTTTCCGCTTGTTGGCTCACCGATAACGACGAGCATTAAATATTTCGGTGCGTCATATGGCCAAAATCCGATGAATGATGCTACGTAACGATTCTTTGAATATTTTCCGCCCTCGGGGACCTGGGCTGTTCCAGTTTTGCCGGCTAATTCTGTAATTTCAGTGTTAGCTCTCTTGCCCGTACCTTCAACGACGACCCGACGCATAGCGCGTCTAATCCATGCTGCCGTTTCCGGCGTGTAAACTTCGCGCATTACTTTCGGCGTTCCTTTGTAAACGATTTCGCCGTGAGAATTCATAGCTTCTTTGACGATATAAGGACTCATGAGCTTGCCGCCGTTGACGATCGCGCCCATCGCTGTGATTAATTGTAAAGGCGTTACGGCAAGTCCCTGACCGATTGCGATATTAGCAGGAGTTATTCCGCGCCAGTTTTCAGGATATGGCAAAATCCCCTTAGCGACGCCGGGCAACTCTATATCAGTTTCTTGACCGAAGCCCAACGCCTGAAGACTTTCATAAGTTTTTGTGCGCTCGGCTCTGATTCCGATTTGAGCCATGCCGACGTTTGAAGACTTTATTAATAATCCTGCGGTGCTTAAATTTCCATATGCGACATTTGAATTTGATTCCCTTATAAAGCCGTCCGCGACTTTCAATTTCGCCGGGCAAAAAAATACTTCGTCCGTTCTTGCCCAACCGCGTTCAAGCGCAACGCCCAAATAAATTGGCTTGAAAGTCGAGCCCGGTTCATAGCCGCGACTGACAACGGAATTTGAAAGAGAATCTATAGTTAAGCTCTTGCGATTTTGTGGGTCATAAGTCGGATAACTTGCCATCGCTAAAAGTTCGCCAGTGTTCGGGTCCATGCAGACACACACGGCCCACTTTGCTCCGTCGTCTTGTGCAGCCTTAAATAAATGTTTCTCAACTACATATTGCATTCTGCTGTCAAGCGTCAGAGTTATAACCGGCGTAACGCGATGATCTATATCGCGCTCAAAGAGTGAAGCGGGCTGACTTCCGGCACGTTTGACTACAATTTTTTGTCCGGGCGGATTATAAAGCGTTTTGTCCCAATATTGTTCAATTCCGGCTTGCCCTTTGTTGTCGGCGTCGCAAAATCCTAAAACGTGAGACATTAATTTTTGATTCGTATATTTTCGATACGGTTCGTCAATCTCAATGAACGCGCGCGAATTTTTGACGAGGGATTTATATTTTTCTGCCTTATCTTCGGCCATGACTTTATGATCGAGCCACATAAAACGCGTTTTCTTCGTTCCCATGACTTCGCGAATTTTTAAAATTAAGTCGTCTGAAATAATTCCTACGGCGTTTTCAAGGTCGTCAGAAGTCAAAAGTGAAGGGTCTACAGCAAAAGAAGGAATAGTATCTGAAATTACAAGCGCGTTGCCTTTAACGTCTTGAATTATTCCGCGCGTCGAATGAAGATTTACTCTGCGCCAATACTGATGCTGCGACTGTTGAACAACTCGCGGCTCGGGGTAACAATGCCGCGCTACAAGCGTTAAGCTTATGACAGTGAAGAACAATACAAATAAACCCCACGGATTGCCCTTGCTGCCTTGTAAATTTTTTTTTGACATAAACTTTTGAATTTAATTTTGGAATTTTAGATAGAAATTTTTATTTTTTATTTTTTTTATTTGTCGTTGTCCCTTCCGAATAACCACGCAAGACCCGAACGCCAGCCCGTGAGTTCCTGCTTAGAATTTTTCTTCGAGGCCGTCAAAGCTGTTCCGCGCGGTCTGACCGGCAAAGTTTCAGCCTTGAGAACTTTCTGCATTCCTAAATTCTCTTTGCAGTAGCTGTAAATCCGAATAGGCGCGAGAAGGCCGGAAAGCTCTTGACGCAAAACGACTTCTTCATCTGTATATCGTTGAATAGATTTGTTGACTGTATCAAGGTAATACGCGAGACGTGCAGCATGAAACCTTAAAAATCCAAGGCCCATAGTCAAAATCACAATAAGGCTTAAGGCCGCTACAATCTTGAAAGTAAATTTTATTTTTTCCGAATTATTTTTACGCACCTTCCTTCGCCTCCGTTTTCCCTGAATATTTTCTTATTATGTACGTGTGCCGTAAAAATTACATAAAATTTCTTTTACGTGTGAATAATATCACAATCTGCGTAAATTGCCTAGTGCCGAATAATAAAAAATGCTCTTAATTTTGCACTTCGAGCACGATAATTCTGCGAAATCTCAAAATCAGTCGGCGTAAGGGGGTGGCGCGTCAAAATTTTTCCCTTATTGTCGTTTTGCCATTCGCGAAATTTTTTTTTCACGAGCCTATCTTCGATTGAATGATAAGACACAAAAATTATTAGCGCGTCATGATGAAAATTTCCAAGCGTCTTCAATAAATTTTCAAGTTCTTGCGTTTCGTTGTTTATATAAATTCGCAACGCCTGAAAAACTCTTCGCGCCGGGTGAGTTCCCATTTTTCGTTGAACAGGCTGCGGTAGCGTCTCTCGAATTAGGTTCACAAGATCGCTCGTCGTGTTTAAGGGCTTGCGAGATTTTTTTATAGCGGCTGCAATCTGACGCGAAAATCTTTCCTCGCCATAGTCCCAAAAAATTTTTGCAAGCTCTCGTTCGTCGCAACGTTGAAGAACTTCGCGCGCCGTTAATAAGTTTTCGTCATCGGTGTTCATTCGCATATCCAGAGGGCCGTCGTTTTGAAACGAAAAACCGCGTTCGGGAGTGGTGATTTGCATGTTCGATACACCGAGGTCAAAGACGTAAACGTCGAACGAGTTTATATTAGGAATATTTTCAAGCTCGCCAAAATTTTCATGAACGGCCGCAAAGCGTTCGCCAAAAATTTTTAGACGTTCGAGCGCAAAATTTATAGCTTGCTGATCCCTATCGAGGCCAAGCACAAATGAATCAGGAAAATTTTTCAAAAATCCTTCGGAGTAGCCGCCAAGTCCGAGAGTGCCATCGAGAATTCGCGAATGAGAATTTTTTTTCACGAAGTCAAGAACTTCATTTAACATTACGGGTTCATGAGTCATAATTTTTATTTTTATTCTGCCTTTTGAAATTTAGAATTGCCAGAAATAATATCACGCAAAAAAAATACCGAGGCTTCCCGTTTTGAGAAAACCTCGGCAATTTTTAAGGAGATTGATAGTGATTTATATCGTAAGAACAAATTTTTATATTAAATTTTGATTCCCTTGTCTGCAAAAACTTTTATGACGTCGCTCATAGAACGATAACCGACTTCCTTGGCAATTTCATTTCCGTTTGCGTCCCTGAAAATTAAAGTCGGAACATAGCGCACGTTATATTTTTTTGCGATGTCCGGATTATTTTCAAGATAGATGTGAGAAGTTTTGATTTTGCCTTTATAAGTTGCGTTAATCTCGTTCAGGACCTTCGACATTTGTTCACAAGCCGGGCATGTCTGCGTAGAGAGCATCGTAACCGACGGAGCCGCCGCGCTTGCAACCGAACCTAACACCGCTATCATAATAAGAGCCGACAATAATATTAAAGTTAATTTCGTTTTCATGTGTGCTATACGCCCTTTCGATTTTAATTTTTTAATTTGATTTTTTGAATAAGTGAATTTTATCTTAAACTTGTGAAAAAGAAATGAGTATTAATGATTATAGCGCATAAACAAGGCCGATTAACTGCGATATAATTCTTGCAAACCTCGAAAAAATTTTGTGATAAAGGAGTTTAATTTCAGACATGGACGAACAGGGAAAAATCGTAAGCACTTGCGATATAGATGAAAATCTTGCGCTTCAAATGTGGACACGAGGCAAGACTCCGCGATTGTCAATTTTTAACAAGAACAAAAATTCGCGCAAACTCATTCATATAGCTTGGGTCGAAAAACGCGATCGAACTCTCGTAATTAATGGCAAGAAATCCGGCGAGACTTTTAATTATGTCGTTCAGGATTTTGAGCCGGCGATTCAAAAAATTTTGACAGACTACGCGACAAAGACAAACTTCAAATTAAAATATTTCAAAGTCGTCCTTGACCTTGAAAGAGCGTTGAGCCGTCCTGAACCTGCGAGCAGCAAGAGCGATCTTGCAATGATGACCGAAGAGAAACGAAGCTCTCTTTGGGTCGCGGATTGTTCCGGCGGCGATAAAAATTCTGGCGAGTTCAGGCCGTTCTTCCCCGTAAGTGATTCAGAAGCGGCTCTATTTACGGAAGGCCGAATGAATATCGCAAGTATTTCCGCGCGTGGCACAGAATCGTTAATCAAAACCGGAATCATTGCCGACTTAAAACGAGTAAATCCAGAGCGCTGGCATAATCCCGTTCGAGTTACGGCTGCAGCGATGCTCTTGGGCTTCACGTATTGCGGAGCTGACGGAAC
>CAJORD010000061.1 GCA_905236605.1 uncultured Synergistales bacterium
TCTCATTGAGCGCACCCTCCGCCGTTTGCAAAAATGAAACTCCGTCTTGTGAATTTCTCATTGCCATATTAAGCCCGGAAATTTGAGCGCGCATCTTTTCGCTTATCGCAAGCCCGGCGGCATCATCAGACGCGGAATTAATCCGGAGACCTGATGAAAGTTGTTTAATTGTCTTTTGTAGTTTATTATTAGCGTTGCCAAGGAAATTAAAAGCAGTAAATGCCGAATTATTATGTGAAATTATCATAACTCTGCCTCCAGTAGACACGAGGCATTGCGGAAACTACTTAAACGTCGCAATACCCCCCCCAAATTTCCGAAAAGAATCTTCCCTCCATGAAAAATTTCTCCTTAAAATATATTTTTTTTATTTTCGGACGTATTTATTAAATGTTAAATTTTCACTCACTTTCTATTTATAAGCGGCTCCCACCATGATTTATTATTCAAGTACCACGATATAGTTTTCTTGATCCCGTCGGCAAATTTCGTTTCGGGCAGCCAGCCGAGCCTGATATAAATCTTCTCCGGGTCAATCGCGTAGCGTAAATCGTGACCTTTGCGGTCCGTTACGAATTTAATTAAACTTTCGGGCTTGCCAAGCTCACGACAAATTAATTTAACGATGTCGATGTTTCGCATTTCGTTATGTCCGCCGATGTTTAAGACTTCGCCATTTGATTTTTCGTCATGAATTATTAAATCGACGGCGCGGCAGTGATCACGAACATATAGCCAGTCGCGAACATTCTCGCCCTTGCCATAGACGGGTAGCGGCTCATCGTTAAGAGCGTTATTAATCATCAACGGGATTAATTTTTCCGGGAATTGATACGGGCCGTAATTATTTGAGCAGCGACTGACGCTCACGGGCAAATTATAAGTTCTATGATACGCGAGCGTTAATAAATCGGCACCGGCCTTTGATGACGAGTACGGCGAAGAAGTTTTTAGCGGCGTTCGTTCCGTGAAAAATAAATCGGGACGGTCAAGAGGCAAATCACCATAAACTTCATCGGTGCTAATTTGATGAAAGCGTTTGACTCCGAATTTCACGGACGCGTCTAACAAAACTCCCGTGCCAAGCGTGTTAGTGAATAAAAAAATTCCCGGATCTGTGATTGAACGGTCAACATGAGATTCAGCAGCGAAATTCACAACGACATCAGGGCGTTCGCGGTCAAATAAATCGTAGATTCTTCCGCGGTCGCAAATGTCAATTTTGAAAAAGTCAATTTGATTTCCGGCGATTAAATTTTTGAGCGTGTCGAGATTTCCGGCGTAAGTCAGTTTATCGACGCAGATAATTTTATAGTTAGGGTGCTGTTCGAGCATGTAAAAAATAAAATTGCTTCCAATAAATCCTGCGCCGCCTGTGATTAAAATCTTCATACTTAAAATATCTCCTTCAATGTTTTTAATTTTTTGTCCTTGTCTGACATAATAAACGGAACATCAAGTTTCGGCCATTCGATACTAATATCGAGGTCTGAAAAAATTATTCCGCCTTCGTCGTTCGGGTGATAAAAGTCATCGCACTTGTAACAAAATTCCGCAGTGTCCGACAAAACTAAAAAGCCGTGAGCAAAATTTTTAGGGATTAAAAGCTGTCTGTGATTTTCCGCGCTAAGTTCAACGCCGTAATATTTTCCAAAAGTTTTACTGTCCCTGCGCAAGTCAACAGCAACATCGAATACCGAGCCGCTAATCACGCGCACTAATTTTGTCTGCGGATATTGAATTTGAAAGTGAAGACCGCGCAAAACTCCCTTTGTGCTGCTGCTTTGGTTGTCTTGAACGAAATCGAAATTAAATCCGGCTTCTTGCATGTCGCGCTTGTTGTAAGTCTCGCTAAAATATCCGCGCTCGTCGCTGTGAACAGTCGGAACTATGACGCTAAGTCCTTCGATGCCGCCGACGTTGAAATAAACTTTAATTTGTCCCATCTTGTAAGTATCTCCTTAATGCGCCCTGCCATGTGGGCAACGGTTCAAAGCCTGAAGATTTTAATTTTGATTTATCGAGTCGTGAATTAAAAGGGCGCTTGGCCTTCGACTTACCGTAATCAAAACTTGAAACCGGAATGACTTTTATATTAATCCCGGCTTGAGAAAAAATTTCTTTTGCATAATCGTACAAACTTATATAGCCGCCTTCGTTAGTCGCATGATAA
>CAJORD010000062.1 GCA_905236605.1 uncultured Synergistales bacterium
GCTTCTCAAGGACATTGGACTCGAATTTGAAATTTACAAGCCTGATGTTGACGAATCGAAACTCGATAACGAACTCCCCGAAGATTTATGCTTGAGATTATCGCGTCTGAAGGCCAAGAGCGGCGCAGAAAAATTTCCCGGCTCAATTATCATTGCCGCAGACACTATCGTAGTTATAGATAAAAAAATTTTAGGCAAACCTCATGACCGAGAAGACGCTTTCAGAATGTTAAAAACTTTGCAGGGCCGTGAGCATGAAGTCATAACCGGCGTGTCTGTAGCTTTGAACGAAAAAATTTTTTCTCACGCTGAACACACGACCGTAAAATTTATCTCAATGACTGATGACGAAATCCGCAAATATATTTCAACGGGCGAATGTGATGACAAGGCCGGAGCTTATGCTATTCAAGGCAAGGGCGCGACTCTAATCGAACGAATTAACGGTGATTATTTTAATGTCGTCGGCTTGCCGCTTTGCTCGCTCGTGAAAAGCCTGAAAAATTTTAATGATTAGCGGAGTCATCGCTGAGTTTAATCCGTTACATAAAGGCCACGAACTTTTAATTAAAACTCAAAAATCTCAAGGAGCTTGCGTCGTCCTGATGTCGTCAAATTTTACACAGCGCGGCGAAGCTTCTTTTGTCGATAAATTCTCTCGTGCCGAAATGGCCGTTCGTGCCGGTGCCGATTTAGTTTTAGAACTGCCGTTTATATTTGCATGTTCAGCGGCACAAGATTTTTCACGCGGAGCTGTCAATATAATCGCACGGACAAATTTTATAAATCGAATCGCCTTCGCTATGGAAGACCCAGAATTTAATTTTGACGCTCTTATTAATATTGAAGACAATCTCGAATATAAAAATTTTTTGCGTCAAGAATTATCGCGCGGGGCGTCATTCAGCAAAGCTCATTCAATCGCCGCAGAAAAGATTTTGCCCGGAAGTTTTAATTTTTTATCAAAGCCTAATAATTTGCTCGGCTTGTCTTACATCAAAGAAATTAAAAAAAATAATTACAATCTCGAAACAGATTTTATAAAACGCGAAGGAGATTTCAAAAGCAAAATCATTCGCGAAGATTTTCAAAAAAATTTTTTTATGCTCCCGGATTATTCACAAAAAATTTTATTGGACGCTCAACAGGCCGGGCGCATTGCGAATCAAGAAAATTTTTGGCCGCTCCTTCAAAATATTTTTATCAGGACGTCGCCGGAAGAATTAAAAAAAATTTATGGCATCGATGAAGGAATAGAAAATTTATTTTTGAAACACTGGCAAAGCTCACGAAATCTTGAGGATTTCATCGGGCGTTGCGTTTGTGCTAGATATACCCGCGCTCACATACGACGAAGATTAATTTATATCCTGCTGAATCTAAATCGCTTCGACGCTATCGGAGCTTTACGCGCCGCGCCTTATGTTCGTGTTCTTGCGTTCAATCAGACAGGACGTGAATTATTAAAACGATATTCAAAATTTTCAAATATAAAATTCATAACGCGGCTTAAAGATACAGATAGCAAACTCGAAAAATTTTTTGCCGAACTTGAAATAAAAGCCTCGCGACTATACGAACTTTCATTAAGCAAGCCTAACTTCCACAGAGAATTTCATAAAGTGCTACAATTCCAAAAAAATTTTTAATTGGGAGTTTTATATTTATAAATGAAACGAAATTTTTTATACGCGATATTCTTCCTCGCGATTGTCGCTTGTGCAGTCGTGGGACTGTTGCCGCGCTTACGCCTCGAACACGCTAATCAAAACGTCGCCATTCTTTCGGACTATCGAGAAGTTTCAACTCTCGCAAAAAATTCCGGCCTCACCGTTGACGAAGCTTTGAAAATTTTAATCGACAACGGCGTAACGGGCCTAATGGTCAGCGAATTGACGGGCGACAATATCGATCACGGTGTCGGGCAAGCCGAATTAAAAACCGTCAGGGACGCTGAACGACAAACAGAAGGCACTGTGATTTCAATTTTGCCAAACAGTCCCTATAAAGAAATTTTGAACAAATGGCTTCGGATTCGATTTGCGATTTCTGAAGACAAGGCCGGCCCGGTTATGTTGACGATGCCGCCGAACATGTTGAAAAACTCCGGCGTAATTCCCGACATTGACGGCCTAGAAACCGCTAAGCGAATGGGATTAAAAATTTTCTATCGTCCTGCGCCGTCGCCCGGTCATTTGTCCGAACGCGCCGCGATTATGCTCGAAGAAGTCAGCAAGCTCTATCCCGTCAGTGTCTTCACGCCTTCGGGAGAATATGTTTCAGGTTATCCTGACGTCAGCAAACTTGCAAACGCCGCTCACAAATTAAAAATCCCTGTTGCTGTCGTAGAGTTCTCGCGGCAAGTCGGCGAACCACAATTAAACGCGCTATCTTCACCGTTGTTAATTCCGTTGCATAGCGTTACTAATGAAGAAATGACTGCAAGAAAAATCTCCCGCGCCGCTCTTCGAGATAGATTAATTCGATCCGCCGTTGAACGTTCCGTGAGATTATTATTGTTACGAACAGCACCGCCGAACACTTCAAATTTTTTATTCAAAGATTTTGCCGACGAAGTCAGATTGTTGGGCGAAGGATTGAAATCTCACGGATTTAATCTTGCTTGGCCGTCGCCTGTCTTTGCAAACGAAAATCCCGGAAAAAATTTCTTCGCAGCTTGGGCATTGTGTGCCGTGTTTGCGTTCGCGTTGGCTAAATATCTAATTCGCATGGGGCTTGACGCTGATAAAAAATTTTTTGCGTTCTTCGTAATTCTGAATTTAATTTTGACACTTGCGACTTTCAAATTAAATTTTGTTGCGCGGCTTGTCGGAGCTTTCACAGCGCCATTAATTGCTACTGAAGCGTCGTTAATGGCAATGGACGAAAATAAAAATCGCAAAATCATTCCCGCGTTCATGTTCATAATCACGGGCGGCCTTGCGCTTGCGGCATTCTTTAGCGTTACGGCATATATGCTCCGCTTAAACACGTTCTCGGGAGTTAAATTAACGCTTGTGATCCCACCGATGTTAGTTTTGCTTCATGATTTAAGGAAACGGATTCACCCTGAAAGTTTAATAGAATTTCTTTCGCGTCCTCCGCTTTGGGGCGAGATAGCTTTATTCGGGGTCTTGCTTGCGGGGATCGGATTAATAATTTTCCGTAGCGGCAACGTTGCTTTCATTCCGGGCTTTGAAGCTAAGCTCCGCGTAACTCTCGAAAAACTTTTAATCGCGCGCCCACGGACTCGTGAAGTATTCATAGGCTACCCGTCGTTGCTAATTTTGAATTATCTCGTGGCGAAAAAATATTTTGCTCAATATCGCGAGATTTTTAGAATTGGAGTCGCTCTCGGCTTCTCGTCCGTGATTAATAGCTTCTGTCATTTCCACACGCCGTTTTATTTAATTCTGCTTCGTGAGTTTAACGGACTATGGACAGGCTTGTTAGTCGGACTTGTCGCTGTTGCGGTTGTGAAATTCGTTTTGCTTCCGGCTCTGAAATTAATTCGTCCGTTAATATCATGACTTTCACTTCCTACTTCCTACCTTCTAACTCCTACTTGCTTCTTGGCTATTACGGCTTCGGAAATCTTGGCGACGAACTTTTATTACAGGCTTGCATAAAAATTTTGAACGGCCGCGGCATTGCGAATGAAAATATAATTGTGTTGTCGAATAATCCAGAAGACACTCAAAAAAATTTCAACGTCGCGAGCGTCAATCGCTGGAAAATTTTTGAAGTCGTTAAGGCCATGCGCAAATCTGAAAATTTAATTTTAGGCGGCGGAGGGCTCTTTCAAGATTCAACAAGCGTAAAATCCTGCGTCTATTATTGGGGAATTGTCCGGCTTGCAAAATTATTCGGGCTAAAAATTTTTGCTCTTGGCCAGTCCGTCGGGCCGCTTCGTTCTAAAATTTCAAGATTATTGACGGCTGACGCTTTGAGAGCCTGCGAAAAAGTTCACGTTCGCGACAAAAATTCTTTCAATATCGCTAAAGAACTCGGCTGCAAAAATTTAGAACTTGGACGCGATTTAGTTTTAACTCTGAAGCCTTCGAGAATTTCAAAATCGAATCTTAATTTAATGCTTGTGAATTTGAGGCCATGCGCAACACTTGAAAAATTTTTAAACGCAATCGCGCTTCGTGTTCAAGAATTTCCAGGTGAAAAAATCGGCGTGGCTCTTTCGATTGACGACGGAAAAATTTTAATTGAGTATCAAAAAATTTTAGGCTTAAACGAAATTAAATTAATCAAAAATTTCAATGACGCAGAAAAAATTTTTTTGTCGGCTTCGTGCGCCATCGGAATGAGATTGCATTTCGGAGTTTTGGCAAAAATTTTTGAAACGCCCGCCACTCTTTTGCCTTATGATGTCAAAGTCAGCGAGTTCGCAAGACAGTTTAATATCCCCGTGATACAATTTGAGAATGAATAAGCGCAGAATTGATGAAATCGGAATTAGATATGTAGAAAGTCTAAAACTCTACGAGGAGTACGCGACGCGAATCAGAAATTTGATTCAAGATTTAGTCGAACTCGAAGGCGTTGAGTTTTATGCGATTGACGGGTGGGCAGAACCTCCCGCGGAGTTATTGCGCGCGCTTTCAAGTCTTGAAGAAGAAGAGCTAGGCGGCGTTGACCTCGTTACTATTCGCGTGTTGCTGCGCTTCCCTGAAGACGTTCTAAGAATTGAAGAAGTCGTGAAATCAGAATTTGAAATCGATGAATCTCGCTCCGTACCGTCAAGCGGCCTCGAAGACCCTTATCGCTTCGGTTATCCGGCCGTCGTTTATATTCTGTCGCTTTCAAACTCGCGTTCGCATTTAAGAGAGTGGGAGAAGTATAAAAATTTAACGTTCCGGCTTGAACTTCGCACTATGCTGCAAGAAGTCTGGGCTACGATTTTCCCGAAAGTTAATCAGACCGTCGGCACAGCGTCAGAAAAGAAAATGACACGTGAATTAGTCTTGTTAGCGGCGTTGCTTGAGAAAGCGGATCAGGGATTCTTGAGCTTACGACATGAAATTAAAGACGAAGCATTATTAATTCCGCCGAAGCAGTCGGGACTTGCAAAAACGAACGCGCCTATCGAAGCCGAAAAACTTTTCACTGATGAAGAACTTTATAATTTGTTCCGCGGCGATTCGTTATTATTAGGACGCTGGAACGCCTTGACGCTCGAAGCAGGTTTCCCGGAGTTCAAACCCGAAGCTGATTATTTGCGAGAAAGTTTTTCATATCTTTGTAAAATTCTTCGCGCCGCAAACATAAACACGATTTCAGAAGTCAAAAATTTCCTTTCCGACATGGAAGCCGGCGACAAAGGTCTTCGACAGCTCCGCACAATCCACGATAATTTTGATAAAAATATAAATTGGCGAATGGATCCTTTCTCTGCGTTATTCTTGCTCGTGTTAAATTTCAAATGGGACGAACTCAAAGACAAACCCGAAACTTCAGCGAACGGCGCTCTAAAGAAAGGTTCAGACAGAATCCGCGGCATAGATTAAGAATTAAAAATTTTTTTGTAGGAGGCAAAATTAAAATGCGTAATATGATTTTATGGGTGATAGTTTCATATTTAATTGGCTCACTCCCGACTGGCTATGTAGTTACGAAATTATTTCACAAGGACGAGAACGGCAAGCGCGACGGCTTAGACATTCGCACGATCGGTTCGGGCGCAATGGGAGCAACGAACGTCGGGCGGGCTATGGGGCCTGTATGGTCATGGGTAGTAGCGGCTGTTGACATGTTGAAAGGAGCGTTTGCGCTCTTACTCGCGGCTCATATAGCACCGGCTGACGAACAACAAACTATAATGGCGTTGTCTGCGTTCGCTGTCGTTGTCGGTCATATCTTCCCGGTCTGGTTGAAGTTCAAGGGCGGCAAAGGCGTCGCGACGACTTACGGAACATTATTTTTTATTTGGACTCCGAAATCTTTTGCTGTAATTTTGCTTTGCGGTGCCGTGTGGTACGCAATTCGATACATCACTCGCTACGTGTCGTTAGCGTCTATGCTGTCGCTCGTGGCTTCGGCTTTGTTCTTTGCGATGCTTGACGCTCCGGGAGTTTTCACGGGGTTAGCGGCGGCGTTGTCGTTGCTCGTAATATTTGCTCATCGTGAAAACATTGGAAGATTAATCAAAGGCATAGAAAGCAAATATAAACGTTAAAAAATTAGGAGTGGGCTTTTTAACTCCTCACTCCTAACTCCTAATTTCTCACTTTTAGTCGAACATGTCACTAATCGGTTCTTCTTTGTGAACTCGTCGAATCGCTTCGGCAAACAAAGGCGCGATTGACAACTGCAAAATTTTATCTGACTTCTTTTCTTCCGAAATTGGAATCGTATCTGCAAAAATTAATTTTTCAATCTCGGATTTATTAATTCTCTCCATTGCTGGCCCTGAAAGCACCGCGTGAGTAGCGCACGCAAAGACCCTAGAGCAGCCTCTCTCTATAAGTCCGTGAGCAGCGTGACAAATCGTTCCGGCCGTGTCTATAATGTCATCAACAAGAATCGCCGTTCGGCCCTGAACATTGCCGACAATATCCATGACTTCGGAAACGTTTGCGACGTCATACGAGCGTCTTTTATCGACAATCGCTATATCAACGTCAAGCATGACGGCAAATTTTCGCGCCCGCGCTACGCCTCCGACGTCTGGCGACACTACAACGACTTTCCCGGTCTTTAATTCGTCAGCGAGATTTCTTTTGAAGTAGTCGGCTAATAAATTCATGCCCGTTAAATGATCTACAGGAATGTCAAAGAAGCCCTGAAGTTGTCCTGCGTGAAGGTCAGCTGTGATAACTCTGTCGATTCTTCCACCGTGTGCAAGAATATTCGCGACTAACTTAGCTGTGATTGGTTCACGAGGTTTAGCTTTGCGGTCTTGTCTTGCGTAACCGAAATAAGGGATTACAGCGTTGACATAATTAGCAGAATCTCTTCTGGCGGCGTCGGCCATAATTAGAAGCTGCATAAGATTTTCATTCGCCGGTGAACACGTCGGTTGAATTAAATAAACGTCCGCGCCTCTTACGCTCTCATTGAGAGAAACACCTAGTTCACCATCGGAAAATCTGTAGTGCTTGATGTCAGACAATGGAACGTTGAGTTCTTTGCAAATTCGCTCTGCAAAATCCTGGTAAGCAGTGCCCGAAAAAATTTTAAGGCCGTTTCCTCTGGACAAAATTAATTTTCCCCTTTCGGTTTTTTTATAAGATGATTGTGAAGGATTGACCAGTCTTTTATATTCGTTTGCCGCGCCCGTCCAACTCCTAAAGCGTTTTCGGGTATGGCTTGCGTTATAACAGAACCGGCCGCCGTTGCAGCACCGTCAGCAACTTCAACGGGAGCTACGAACATAGTATCAGAGCCAACGAAACAATTATTGCCGATGAAAGTTTTATTTTTGTGAACGCCGTCGTAATTGCAAGTGATACTCCCTGCGCCTATGTTGACGTCATGACCGAGCGTAGCGTCGCCCATGTAAGACAAGTGCGGAACTTTTGAATTTTCGCCGATCTTTGAATTTTTGAGTTCGACGAATTTTCCCGCGAAGGCTTTTTCTTCGAGGCATGAGCCATCGCGAATAAAACAGAACGGCCCGGCCTTGGCATTATTTTTAAGTTCGCTGTTCTCGATGACGCAGTAAGCAATTAAATTGACGTTCGCGCCGATTTTTGCGTTAGTTAAGATTGACCCGGAGCCGACGTAAGAATCTTCACCGATTTCAGTTTGTCCCCATATCTGAACGTTCGGCATTATGACAACGCCGCGCGATAATTTTGCGTCTGGACTTATATAAACGCTTTCAGGCGCAATCATTCGGACGCCTGCGTCGAGCCACTTCGATAAAATTCTTTCGCGCATTACGCGAGTAGCCTCTGCGAGTTCGGCGTGAGTGTTGATACCTTGCGTTTCTTCTTCAGGGAAAATAAAAGCTCCCGTCCGCATATTTTTTTCATTCATTAAATATAAAGCGTCTGGGAGATAATATTCTTTTTGAGCGTTATCGTTTTTGATTAAGTCAATGACTTTTTTAAGTGATTCAACTTTGAAGGCATAACACCCCGCGTTGACCTCATGAATTTTTCTTTCTTCGTCCGAAGCGTCTTTGAACTCGACAATCTCAACTGAATTTTCTTTCCTTATAATTCGCCCATATTGTTTCGGGTCTTCGGCCATGAAAGAAATAACTGTGCAATCATTGTCGCCGGATTCATTCAAAAATTTTTTGAGGCTGTCGGGAGTTATCAAAGGGACATCGCCATTAAGAACTATTAAATCGTCGTAGCGTTGCCAAAATTCTTGCGCTACTTTCACGGCGTGGCCTGTGCCTAATTGTTCATGCTGCCATAAAATATTTAATTCGTTTGGGAAATTTTTGCGTAAGTGTTGCTCTACGAGTTCGCCTCCTGAACCTACAAGCACTGCGACATTTGTTGGACTTATACCTGAATCAAAGACGTTTCGTAAAACGTAATCAATAATAGGACGGTCAAGAATAGGCTGTAAAACTTTAGGGGTCGCGCTTCTCATTCTTGTGCCTTTGCCGGCCGCCATGATGAGAACACAAAGATTATTCATCGCTTTAACTTTAATCGCCTCCAAAAGTTGTGTGGCTGGGATGGATGGATTCGAACCATCATTACAGGATCCAAAGTCCGGCGTCCTGCCATTGGACGACATCCCAACGCAAAACGCGGTAATTATATCACAAAATTTTTTTATTTGACTTCAAGCAAACTTGAATATTTAATATTTGCAAAAAATTTTTCAAAAGGAGATTTTAATTTCATGTTAGGAAATTTCACATACTCAAACCCTACTCGCCTTTACTTCGGTGAAGACGCTCTCGACGGTCTCAACAAAGAACTCCCGAACTACGGCAAAAATATTTTGCTCACGTATGGCGGCGGCAGTGTCAAGAAGAGCGGCCTCTATGACGAGATTGTAAAAATTCTCAAAGCGAACGGCAAAAACATTATCGACTTGCCCGGCGTCATGGCTAATCCGACTGTCGAAAAACTTTATGAAGGTTGCAAGCTCGCAAAAGAAAACAACATCGATTTAATTCTCGCTGTCGGCGGCGGCTCCGTGTGCGATTACTCGAAGGCAGTTTCTGTGTCCGCATATTGCGAAACTGACCCGTGGGACAAATATTTTCTTAAAATGGAAGACGTTGACAACAAAATTATTCCAGTCGGTTGCGTCTTAACGATGGTCGGCACAGGCAGCGAAATGAACGGCGGCAGCGTCATCACGAACCACGAACAAAAATTAAAAATCGGCCACGTCTTCGGCGATAATGTCTTCCCGAAATTCTCAATTTTGAATCCGACTTACACGTTCACAGTGCCTCAATATCAAATGGTCGCGGGCTTCTTTGACATAATGTCGCACATCATGGAACAATATTTTTCAAACGCCGACGACAACACGAGCGATTATCTTGCTGAAGGCTTAATGAAATCTTTAATCACAAGTTCGCGAATTGCCGTTAAAAATCCCAAGGACTACGAGGCTCGCAGCAATATCATGTGGACAGCTACATGGGCACTTAACACTCTCATAGCGAAGGGCAAGAGCACAGATTGGGAAGTTCATATGATCGGCCAGTCCGTCGGAGCTTACACGAACGCCACGCACGGCATGACGCTATCGGCAGTGTCGCTTGCATACTATCGCACAATCATGAACGCAGGCTTGAAAAAATTTGCGCGCTTCGCCGTCAACGTCTGGGGAGTAAATCCCGAAGGAAAATCTGACGCGCAACTTGCCGACGAAGGATTAAAGGCTCTCGAAGCATGGATGAAAGAAATCGGCGTCGTTTTGAACCTCAAAGAGCTTGGCGTTACCACGGACATGTACGAAGGAATTGCGGACGGAACATTTTTACTTGAAGGCGGCTACAAGAAACTCACTCGCGAAGAAGTCATCGAGATTTTGAAAGCGAGCATGTAATTTACTTTGCAAATTTATTTTGGCCTTGGTTCAAACCTTGGCGACAGATTAAAAAATATTAACGACGCTGTTGAGAAATTAAAATTTTTTGGCAACGTCGTTTCTATGAGCAAAATTTATGAAACGAAACCGTGGGGTGGCATCGAGCAGCCTGATTTTTTGAATGCCTGTGTGAAAATCGAACGAGAAAATTTTATTGAGCCTCTCGAAATTTTGCGCGTCATAAAAAATTTTGAAGTCGAACTTGGCCGCGTGAAGTCTGTTCGTTGGGGAGCACGTAAGATTGACATTGACATTTTATTAATCGACGACATGATTTATAAATCGCCGGAGCTGAATATCCCGCATGTGAGTTTGCCTGAAAGATTATTTGTGCTTGACCCCTTAGGAGATATTCTCCCGCCCGGCTGGCGTCACCCTGAAAATAAAAAAAGTCTCGAAGAAATGAAAAAATTAATTTTAAAATCGTATTCGTGAATTTCGATGATGAAAAGAAAATTTTGAGATTTTTGTAGTGACCAAAGTAGTGACCAAAATTAAAAATTCCCCCGATATCCGGAGGAACTTTTTTATTTCGTCTATTATACCGCACGTCTTAGCGATTGTGTTCCGTTATCGTGAATTTGTCGCAAAATCTCAACAGCGACTTCAAGCGCGCGCTTCCCGTCTCGTCCTCCGACAACCGGCGGGCGCTTCTCTTTAACACAGCGAACAAAATCCGCAAGTTCTAATTTCAGAGGCTCGCTCTTCGGGAAGACTGGCGTTTCACGAATTTCAACTTGTCCTTCGGGATTGTTGACGCAGCGCGAAATTTGAACGGTCTGAAGCTCGTAGTTAATCGTGATCTGTCGTTCGCGTTCGACAATCTCAAGCTGACGACATTTCTTTTCTGCACAGCGGCTAACGAGTATATGAGCCAAAACGCCGTTTTCAAAAGTAATTTGAGCGTCGGCTATGTCTTCGTGGTCCGTGAAAACGCAAGCACCGGTCGCAGCAATTCGAGAAATTTTTGAAGGCACAAGCGACATCACAATGTCAATATCGTGAATCATTAAATCCAAAACGACACCGACATCATTAATTCGCGGACTGAAAGGCGCGGTTCGTCGTGAGTCAAGATAAATCGGCTCGCAAGGAATTTGAGAAATATATCTGATTGCGCTGTTGAAGCGTTCAATATGTCCGACTTGAAGGACTAAATTTTTTTTGTCAGCGAGTTCGAGAAGTTCGCCGGCCTCTTCGGGTTTTATTGTTACAGGTTTTTCGACAAGAACATGAATCCCTGCTTCGAGAGCCTTCTTTGCGATTTCGTAGTGCTGGCTCGTCGGAACAACAACGGAGATAGCGTCAGGAGATTGTCTTTTTATTAATTCTTCGAGCGAATTATAAGCAGGTACTCCAAGATGATCGCCGATGAACTTCGCGCGGTCTAAATCGCTGTCCGCAACGCCAACAAGATTTGCGTCAAGAAGTTCTGTATAAATTCTCGCGTGATGCTGTCCAAGATGTCCGACACCGATTACGCCGATTCGTTCTATTCTGTCTGTCATGATTCAAAGATCCTTCCCTTTAACTTTGCATTGCGTCATGAATTTTGCTAAAAATTTTTTCAGCACTTTCACTAGGCGCTATTATATTTATCACTTAGAAAATAATTTTTGTGGCATAATAAAAAAAATTTTTCGGGAGGAATTTTTTAAATGACAAAAAGCGAAATCATTGAGAAAGTAAAAGAATTAATCGCGGCCCCGACGTGTAACCCGGAGTTAAAGCCGATCGCCGAAGCTTATCTTGCAAATCAAAACAAGACAACCGCCGACGCTTTAATAAAAGCTCTTGAAACTTACGTGAACAGTATCGACGAAACGATCGCGTTTGCAGGTTCGGACATGGGCAAGAAAGTTTTCGGAGCTGAACAGGCCGCCAACATGGTGAAACTTGGCAACGAATTAAAAGCTAAGGGCGAAAAATATTGCTTCTGCCCGGCGTGTCAGGCTGGCTCAAAAATTTATGAGAACAAAGACGTGTTATAATTTTAAGCAATAAAAAGACGTCGGCTCCGACGAGGAAGAGCTGACGCCTTGAAAATAGGTTCCGCCTAAACGGGAGTGCTACGTCCCATCTAGGCAGAAAGGTTAAACCTTAGAACCCAAAATGGGATAATAAGGCACGAATCGCTGTAAAAATGATTTCTAAGAGTGCTGCGTAAGAACCGATTATGGTTATGAAGTGCAGCACTTCTATTATGAAGTCGAGCAGCTTCTTCATGCTTCATCCCTCCTTTCCTCTCGGTCAGAAGGGACACTCCGGCATCCCCTACATAACCAGGAAATACCCTCGTCTGAAAATTATTCTATCACAAGCAAATTTTCCTTCTTATTTATTAATTTAGAAATTTTTCCGTTGTCCGTGAAAATAATTCGTGATACCCTTTTCACAAAATTTTTTTCATAGGAGACAATATGCTTTTCAACAACTTAAAAAAAATTTTAGGCTTAGACCCTAATGAGAACGCTTTGAAAAAATATTCGGCAATGGTCGAAATTATAAATTCTTACGCGGAAGACATTCACACGAAATCTGACGACGAAATTAAATCTCGTTTCGCCGAATTAAAATCGCAGGTTCAAGAAAATCCTGATTCACTTGATGATTTATTGCCAGAAGTCTTCGCTATCGTTCGTGAAGTTTCAGAAAGAACAATAGGCCTTCGTCATTATGATGTTCAATTAGTCGGCGGCATGGCGTTGCACGACGGTCGCATAGCCGAAATGAAAACCGGCGAAGGTAAAACTCTCGTTGCTCCTTTGGCCGTAGTCTTGAACGCAATGAGGGGCGAAGGCGTTCACCTCGTAACCGTTAACGATTATTTAGCGCGGCGCGACGCCGAATGGATGACGCCTGTTTATAATTTTTTAGGCTTGACCGCCGGCGTGATTTATCCCTATATGCCGATTGAAGAACGAAGAGCCGCTTATATGGCCGATGTTACTTATGGAACTAACAGCGAGTTCGGATTTGATTATCTTCGTGACAACATGGTCATGAATCAAAATGAAATGGTTCAGCGCGGTCATAACTTCTGTATCGTTGACGAAGTAGACTCGATTTTAATCGATGAAGCCCGAACGCCTTTAATAATTTCCGGGCCGTCCGATGATGACGCGGGTTTATATGTCAAAGCCGACAGCGCAGCGCGATTTTTGAAAGTCGGTGCCGATTACGAAGTCGACGAAAAAGAAAAAAGTATCTCAATGACCGAAGCAGGCATTCAAAAATGCGAAGATTATCTCAAAATGCCGGGATTATTTTCTGACGCAGCTCACTCGGATTTAGCTCATCGAGTTGTTCAGGCGCTCAAAGCTCACGAACTTTTCAAGCGCGATATTGATTACGTCGTTAAAGACGGCGAAGTCGTTATTGTTGACGAGTTCACAGGCCGCTTGATGATCGGGCGAAGATATTCAGACGGTCTTCATCAGGCTATCGAAGCTAAAGAGCGCGTGAAAGTCGGGCGTGAAAGTCAGACGCTCGCGACAATAACTCTTCAAAATTATTTCAGAATGTATCACAAGCTCGCCGGCATGACAGGCACCGCCGCAACCGAAGCCGAAGAATTCAAAGAGATTTATGGCCTTCAGGTTGTTTCAATCCCAACTCACAAGACCATGATACGAACTGACAATCCCGATGTGATTTATGCGACTGAACACGAAAAATTTTCAGCGGTCGTTGACGAAGTCGAAGAGCGACACAAGAACGGTCAGCCCGTTCTCGTCGGCACAACTTCAATCGAAAATTCTGAACGTGTCAGCAAATTATTGAAGGCTCGAAAAATTTCTCATCAAGTTCTTAACGCGAAGTATCACGAACAAGAAGCCGCTATCGTAGCTCAAGCTGGACGCGAAGGAGCCGTTACTGTCGCTACGAACATGGCCGGACGCGGTACGGACATCATGCTAGGCGGCAATCCTCCAGACCCCGAAGAGCATGAAAGAGTTGTGAAAGCCGGAGGCCTCGCGATAATCGGAACAGAGCGCCACGAATCACGCCGCATTGACAATCAGCTTCGAGGACGTTCAGGCCGTCAGGGCGACCCGGGAACTTCGAGATTTTATTTATCATTGGAAGATAATTTGCTGCGTCTGTTCGGTTCTGAAAAGATTCAGCCACTAATGGGCAAATTAGGACTTAAAGACGGTGAAGCAATCGAATCGCCGATTTTGTCAAAGATAATCGAGAACTCTCAAAAGAAAGTTGAAGAGTTACATTTTGATATTCGCCGTCAGCTCTTGGCCTACGATAACGTTATGAACCAGCAACGCGAAGCCATCTATGCAGAACGCGCCGACATTATCGAAACTCCGAATGACGAAATGCCCGAGTACGGTTGGGAAGTCGTCCGCGGTGTCGTCAATGACATTCTCGAAAAATATTTCCCCGAAGATAATTCAGAGGCTGACGGTGAACGCGCGGCCGCGAGATTAAAATCTTTGTTCGGTGCGAGTGTTGCCGGAAAAATCGCAAGCGTTGATAACCGTCTCGACATGGAAGGCATTAGAGATGAAATTCTCGACGACGTGAAGAAACTTTTTGACGCGAAAATCGCCGAATTAAATTCAAACACTGAAACAGACGACAAGCCCGCAGGTGTCATAATGCGATATATCCTGCTTAACACTCTTGATTCTGCGTGGCGCGAACATCTCACCGGCATGGACGAATTACGACGCGGGATCGGTCTTCGTGCAATCGGTCAGAAAGATCCGCTCATCGAATATCAGTTTGAATCTTATAATCTGTTTCAAGAGATGATGGAGCGCGTCAAAGATTCTTTCACGCAGCAGGCTTTCAGAGTTCGACTTCTAACCGACGATATGAAACGTAAGCGTGAAATGACGATGGAGAAAAAAGAATTTTCAATGTCTGGCGGGCAAGCGCCTGAGCCTGTAACGGTGAAAAAGCTCCCCAAAGTCGGACGCAATGACCCGTGCCCATGTGGCAGCGGCAAAAAATATAAATATTGCCACGGACGAGGACTTTAATTAAAAGTAGGA
>CAJORD010000063.1 GCA_905236605.1 uncultured Synergistales bacterium
AAACTTTGTAATTACTGCAACGGGTCTTAATATCGCGTGGAGCAAAACGGGCGACTTGCCGAACGGATTGAGTTTAACGAGTTCCGACAACGAAGTAACAATCAGCGGCACACCGGAATTAGGCACTTCGGGAAGCTATTCGCTCACGTTGACGGCAACCAACGAAGGCGGAGAGGCAAGCGCGAATGTTCAAATAATCGTTGCGAATGATTATTCACAAAGCGGCGATGTCAAAGTCGAACCAGCAACTACGATAACGACAAACACCGGCGCAAGTCAGACAAACACAATTACAACTTTTGTGAACGGCGCAGGAGATACAATTTTGTCGGCTGATGTTGCAATCACAACCGAGTCAACAGACTTTGAAGCCGTCGCAGGAATTGAGTTTTCAACAGTCGTTAGCGTCGATGTAAGTTTGGATATTGCTGACCCTGATTATACAAATTACAATTTCTCGATGGATATTGCCGGGCTTCCTGAATGGCTCACAGTTTCGGGAGAGATTGCAAGCTCTGATAACGCGATTAAAGGCGCGTATCATCATGAATTTGTATTAAGCGGTACGCCAATGGATTCTGCGGACGTTCAAGCGATAACGTTCACGGCGTTGCTTTCAATCTCCGGCGACGTTTACGACCCTGAACTTACAATTTCAGCAAGCAAAGATATAAAAATTTCCGTGGGTGAACCGTTGCTTGTATCGTTTAACGTTGAACTTGCGGACGCTTCATTAAGAACAGACTTTGGACGCGCAGCATCACTAAATCTTTCTGCTATAGTCGTAGTCGGCTATTCCAACAATAAAGTCGATGTTTTGCCGACAGATTTTTATAATCTCGAATGGTCAACCGCAAGCGACGACCTCGCTAATTATGGAATTTCTTTCAATAACGGAACTTTGAGCGTAAACGCTTCTGCGCCTTCTGGAACATACAACGTTCCAATTACAGTAACGGCTACAAGTATCGCCGGAAGCTTTAACGCGTCAGAAAGCAAAATTATAAGCGTGATAGTGAATGATGTCGCGCCTGTTCTCACGGCTTCGACTGAAAATCTCACTGCAAGACGTGGCGATCAGATTACACAAATTACAATCACAGCGACGCAAGGCGCAAATCTCGTATGGACGACTTCGGGCGAGCTTCCAGAAGGATTGGCTTATAGTCAGAATGGAAATAATTTTGTAATCAGCGGCAGAATTTCATTAGCAGCGGCGACAAGAGTTTATAATTTCACTGTCAACGCTGCGAACGACGCTGGCTCGGCCTCAAAAGAAATTTCGTTCACCGTACAAAGCGCGCCTTCAACTCAAACAGAAGAGAAGAACCCAGAAGAAACGGTCGTTGATACGATCACTAACACTTTGACATCTGACGATCTCGAAAACGTTACGCAGGAAGAAATCGCAACCGCTATCGAGAACAAGCAGCAGGAGCAAGCCGACGCAACTAAAGAAGCCTCGACCGGCCAAGTCGAAGACACGACTAAGCCTGCGGGCACTGACCTTATTGCGAACAGCAACACCGCAAGCGACGCTTTGAAGCAAGCAAACGAAAATCTTTCTGTTCAGCCGAAAGTTGTAACGCCGGAAGCAGCGACATCTGAAGAACTTGATGAATATTCGGACAAGCTCGCAAATGTTGACGAAGGAAACGTGAAAGATGAAGATGTCGATCTCGATTTAGTAAATTCCGCGGCCGAAAATCTGCAAAATGACATCGAAATCGAAAGCGCAGACAGCGACCTTAACGCACAGGCTGAAAAAGTTGAACAGATTTTCAAAGAAGTGTCGAAGGATTTAGCCAACGTTACAAACTCCTCGGGCAACAAAGGCGTCGTCATTGTAACGATTATCCCCAAGCTAACGCCGCATAAAACTGGATTCTTCCCGATGGAAGTCAATCTTAGAAACGTAACACCGGGACGAAAATTAAAGTTTTGGCCGTCCGTTGAGTTCTTTATCACTTACGCTTCAGGAGCAAACATCGCAACTCTTGCTGACGAAGCAAAAGAGGGTGACGCGTTCTTCTTAGACGCTGACGGCAACCCGACAACGAAAGTAAGCGGAAACGCAGCAGAGATGACTGTAGTCCCGTATCTGACCGAAGGCAAGGAATATGATTCCGTTTTCATCACGACGGACGCTACAAGCAATGACCTCAAGGCACTGACAACTTTAACGCAAGCAAATAACACGACGGAAAACAAAAACACGATTGGCACAAGCGGCGCCGGCTGTAACTCGTCATTCGGTTTCAGCGCGATGTTCGGCCTGATACTTTGCTTGATGTCTCGTAAGAAACGCTAAAAAATTTTTAAGGGGCGGGAGCTTAACTCCTACCCCTTTATTTTTTTAATGATAATTTGAATTATTTGAATGAAGATGTGAATGTTTTATGATCCCCGGCGCGTTACGTCCGTTCACTTCGACTGGAATTGCTTGCGAATGTTCGGGAAGCTCTCTTTGAATTTCTCTTATGCGTTCAATTAAAAGATTTACGATTATCTTATCTTCTTCTTGGTCCGTCAATGGCTTTTCTTCAACGAGATTTTTATCATATGAATGAGATAACGCTAACGACAACTTCGCACAAGCCGGGCCAATTAATTCATAAAGAACGCTCGACGCAAGTATGACCGTTCTAAGCGCGCTGCCGGTCGTGCCTCCAAGAGTACGCGCTCCGAGTTCGGCAAGTCCTATCGCTACTCCTGCCTGCGGTATCAGAGCCAAGCCTAAGTAATTGCGAACTAATTTATTTTTGTGTGTCATCAAGCAGCCCACGAAAGCTCCCGCGTATTTGCCCATTATTCTAACGATGAAATAAACTACTCCCAACGTTAATAAAGAAGTTCCGCCGTCGTTGTGACTCGATGTCAGCGCTCCAAGTTCAAAGCACACGCCCGAACGAACAAAAAATAAAAGCAAAATCGGAGGGCTGAAATAATTAAGCTGCTTAAATAATTTGTCATCGTCAGTTATGTTTATATAAACCGTCGCCATGAACATACAGCCAAGCAGCGGCGACACTCCTAACATCTCGCAGATACCACAGAAGCCGAACAAAATCGCGATTGAAATTATTAATCTGTTATCCGTCGAACGATTGGGAGGCAAAAGAATTTTCATAAGCACGCCGAGCAACGCGCCTATAATCACGCTCGCAAAGTTTATTAAAATCGGCGAAATTATATTCTTGAACTCAAAGCCCGCTCCCGAAACAGAACTTGCAAGCGCTATAGAGATAGCTATGCTGTAAGCAATAAGTCCGACAACGTCATCAAGCGCTACAACTTGCAGCAAAGTATTTACAAAATCGCCGTGCGCTCCTGTCTGTCGTATCGTCATCATCGTTGAGGCCGGGGCCGTTGCCGACGCAAGAGCCGCTAAGACCGTCGAGAATGCTAAATCCATTCTTAAAATATAATATGCCGCTATAAACACAAAAATTGAAGCTACGCAAGCCTCAAGCACCGTTATAATTAAAACCTTCGCGCCGTTGCCTTTGAGTGCGCTCACTCTGAAAAATTGTCCCGTGCTAAACGCTATGAACGCCAACGCTATATTAGGAAGGAACGCCGTATTAGCCGCTACAAAATCAGGAACGAGATTAAGACAATAAGGCCCGATTAAAATTCCTGTGATAATGTAGGCGGTAACGTTTGGAAGTTTTAGAAGTCTTGTTATTCGCGTCAATCCGAAACCAAATAGCAGCATTAAAGCAACGGTCAAAATCCCTCCGCTGGCGGACGCTCCTAAGCGAAGATAATAAACAAACTGAGCAAACAATTTATATTCTCTCCTTTCTCTTTGTTTGCACATGTCTGGAAAAAACAAATTACCCCTCGTGAAAGGGGTAGAGTGATTTTTGTTGTGTAAATATTCTAGCATTTTTTTTAATTCACACATTAAGATTATTACTTAATTTTATAATGCTATAATTCAGCAAAAATTTTCACAGAAAGGATTTGAAATTAAAAATGAAAAAATCTGCACTTCTTATGTGCGCTATGCTCATGCTTTTCGTTACAAACGGCTGCGGCGGTGGCGATTCGGAGACAATCTCTGAAACTGACTCAAAGAATATCAGATTGAGAATTGATGATGTTCTTATGTCTGTAACGTGGGAAAATAACGACAGCACCCGCGAATTAAAAAAACTTCTTCGCGATAAAGACCTCGTGATTAACATGCAACAGTATGGCGGCTTTGAACAAGTCGGCAGCCTCGGTCAACGAATTAAAAGCAACAATCGCGAAATTACAACTTATCCCGGCGATATCGTCTTGTATTCTGAAAATCAAATTGTAATTTTCTACGGCTCTAATTCGTGGTCTTATACGAAACTTGGCAAAATCAACGGCAAAACTGATTCAGAAATTAAAAATCTCTTAGACAAGTCCGGCGTCAAAGTAAGGCTTTCTCTTTCAAACTAAAAAAATAAAAATTGCGCGCCCGAATTAGCGTGGCAAAACTCCGAGCGCGTAACTAATTTTTCTTTCTCGTCCGTCCGAAGGCGAGTTATAAATTTTTCCGTTGATTATAATTTCCGTCGAGCCGCCGCCATCGAGATTCAAAGCGTAAATCACTCCTTGAGCGCGTAAGATGTCCGTGAGTTCGTTTATAGTCGCGCCTGAAGCGTGCATTCCGTTTCGTCCGTCAACGATAATGAAAATCCATTCGCCCGAAGCGTTAAGGCCAACGGCTGAACGAGGGTGCCTCACTGCGGTTAAGGAGTTATTGAAATCCTCCGGCACTGTCGAAGCGAATCCTTCATCGAGCAACAACGGCCCCGCTTGAATTATATTTTCCATGTCGTCCCATTCGTTTACTTCTTCAGAAGCAACTTGAAAAACTGCTTCATCGTCGCTATTCCATGCAAGACAGCCTCGCCCGTCATGAGGATCGCTTATCATCTTGCCGTTAATCTTCAAAGCTCCAATCGGATAGCCGTGCCCCGGTGTCGTCGTAGCGAAGAAGCCGGCGTTAATAGAAGCCTTTGCGTGATATTGCGTCGAGAGTTGCGAGAGCTTTAATAAATCCCTCGTGCTGCTTTTTGAAATTAAGGGCGCGATTTTCCAGTAAGTCGGATCGATTTCGAGCATGACCCAAAATTTTGGGACAATTCGAGTGTTAGTGTTCGACATTGACGGCAAAATCCTAAATTGCAGGCCGCGAGATTTAGCGATTGAAATTAATTTACGAATGTCATGATAACTTTCTAATTTTGAAGTCCGAACACCGAAGACACCTTCGGAACTGAAAACGCTCGCTTCGATCCCGTCAGCTTTAAGCGAATTTTTGAAAGCGTCGGCGGCAGGTTTAGTTTTGATTCCGTCGGCATAAAATCGCCATTGAGGGATTCCGGTCGGAACTCCTTCACGGTGAATTAAAACTCTTAAACCTTCAACAGGATTTCGCACCATATCGAGAACTAAATTTTTGCTCGCGTCTCTAACTCTGCTCATCAAAATTTGAAATTCCTTTGCGCTCAACGCCGATTGACCGTTAAATTTTTTTGACTTCGTGAAGATTGCGGGGTTCATGTTTGACGCAACGACAAGGCAACCTCGCTCGAAAGAGCTTAAATTCGCTTCATCTTCAAAGCCGGTAGGATAATCTGACAAAATTCCCGCCTCAAATGACAAGCCGAGACTTTGAATTATCCAGCGAAGAGCTTCGCGCCGAGTTACATTTTTCTTGACGTCGCCGGGCTGGTCAGTTACTATCCCGGTTCTTAACAAGA
>CAJORD010000064.1 GCA_905236605.1 uncultured Synergistales bacterium
ATCCACATTTTTATGATTTACATTTTTTTACTATACTCAACTATACAAATTCTCTAAACTTTCGCAGAATCTTTAACTCTACGAAAGTTTATAAACCATAATATTGTAGGGACAATTTTAAGCTAAAACGCTGAATTTTTCAACATTTCCAAAAATTTTTTAGTCAGATTTTTTAGAGAAAAATTTTTTTATTTATGACGGATGTTTTTATCATGCCGCGAAAAAGCGAGAACATTTTTAAGAGAAAAGACGGAAGCTGGGAAGGCCGTTATATCAAGGCTCGTAATGGTAAAAAAGTCGTTTACGGTTACGTTTTCGGGAAGTCTTATTCTGAAGTCAAGCAGAAAAATCTGAGGCAATGCGTCAGGTTGACGTGGAACAAATAAAATCAAAAAGTCCGAAGTTTGAAAATATTGCTCGCCAGTGGCTTGAAGGATTGAAGCCGATCCGAAAGAAATCGACCATCGTGAAGTATATGAGCCAGCTTAAAAAACTACATAATTCCGGCGTTCGGAAAATTTAATTTGAGCGACATCAAAAACGAAGATATTATTTCATTCAGCAATAAACTTCTGACAGCAGGACGTAGCGGTCAAAAACTTTCGCCGAAAACTGTTTCAGATATTCTCTCGAGAATGAAAAGCATTCGCCGCTTCGCTCTGATTCGAGGCTACGAAGTTAATTACGTTCCTAATGCCGTTGAAATTTCGTTGAGGCAAGGACAAATCAGGACTTTGACTAACTGACTAACACTGAAGAACATAAACTTCTTAGATATTTGAAAAATCATTTTGATCTGACTGCGCTCGGGATTCTTCTGTCGCTTTTCACGGGTCTGAGAATAGGCGAACTTTGTGCTTTGAAATGGAGCGATTTTTCTATCGGCGACAAAGAATTTAGAGTTCAAAGAACTATGCAGCGACTTCATAACCTGAACGAGGACACGCCGAGAAAAACTTTTATTGAAATCGACACTCCGAAGAGTCCCAGTTCTGTCCGAAAAATTCCTATTCCTGCTGAACTCATGAAATTTCTTCAAACGGCTTATGTAAAGAACGCATATGTTCTCAGTGGCTCAGAAAATAAATTCGTCGAACCTCGAACTCTGGAAAATCGTTTCAAGCGAGTTTTGAAAAAATGCGGCATCGAGAAATTTAATTTCCACATGCTTCGTCATTCCTTCGCGACAAAATGCGTTGAGCTTGGTTTCGACATAAAACATAAAATCTTTGAGCGAAATTTTAGGACACGCCAGCGTTAATATCACTCTAAACCGCTACGTCCATCCCAGCATGAAATTAAAACACGCGAATATGAATAAACTCAACAGCTTGATTTCAAAATAAATAATAGCTTCGGGCATTTCTAACCTGAAACTATAAAAATTTTATTCGAGGAGTTAAAGATTCTGCAAAAAAATATAAGTAGTAAATAAATAGTGGAGGTTGAGCAATGAAAAAGGTGTTGTCTATGGCTGTCTTGTGCTTGATTTTGTATACGTCGCCGTGCTTTGCTCTTTCTGAACAAGCTTTTTACGAAAAAATGGATATTTTAACATTTGAAGTTTACAAATTAGCTGAAAACATCTTAGCTTTTAATAAACCTGCCTTTGAAACAAAATTAACAAAAAAGGAACAAGCACACGGGGGATTATATAACAGAATTTGTGCAAAGGATCAAACCCTTGTTTGGTGTTACGCAGGGAAAGACAAAAAATTTATTCCAATTTATTTTGTAACAAATGATCCCAAAATTACTTTTTCTGGCGAAATCCGTGTAGGTGCAGATATAAATGTTTTAGAACGTTTCTTTTGTGGTAGCATAAATAATATAGGTCAAGTCGGATGGAAAAAAATTAGAGTAGGGCCTGATTTTGAAGGAACAGATTATATACCTGCAAGCGTTCATGTTATATGCTCAAATGGTATTATAAAAGAAATTATTTTTGATGAGGGCGAGGATTATATTAACGAAAATAATAGTGCCTATTCCAGTAAAGCCATAGAGTTTAAGAATAAAAAGGCGCAAGAAATGGGGCTTCCCTCTGCGGTAAATATTCCTGAAGAATTAACTCCTGAAGAACAAGCGCAAAAAGAAGCTCAAGAGAAAGCAGTGCTTCAGTCCGAATTTCAGAAATTTTTACAGAATGCTGAACGTGGCGATTCTGAAGCGCAGAGAGAACTTGGAAATATATATTTGATCGGCACACATGGTGTATCTGAAGATGGAGAAAAAGCTCTCTATTGTTTCAAAAAAGCTGCAGATCAAAATGACACTTTTGCAATAGAAGCTTTAGGGAAAATATATAGCAATGGTATGGCTGGAGTGAAAAAGATGACAAAGAAGCTAGCTGATTTCTGGTTTGATAAACGGCAAAAAATTATACAGCTAAAGCAGAAGGACGCGTTTAAAAATAATCATATAAGTGCAGCTAACGCCTTTATGACAGGTGATAAAGTAAATATCAGAGTGAAACCGACTATATCATCAAAAGTGCTAGCACAGTTGAACACGAAATATTCCGTGCTGGCAACTAAACAGACAAAAGATAGACAATGGTATTTAATCGAAACAGCCATAGGTCCGAACATGCTATCCCAAATTAACGGTATCATTCCTAAAACAGTAGTTACAGGTGACATAGCGACAGGTCTTATTCTGCTTACGCCTGTTTCAACAATAGAAAGATAACGATCTTTACCTGAAGCAAAATCACTAGCGACTTGATCCAAAAGAACGATCGAATTTTTTGCGAGCATTCCAACAAGGCTTAGAATGCCGACGATTGAAAGGAAATCAATCGGCTTTCTGGCAAGAACAAGACCAAGCACAGTGCCTATGACGATTAAAGGTATAGAGCCGAAAATTATAAAAGGTTGCCGGAAACCATTAAACAAAAATACCATTATTGTGAACATCAGCATTAAGCAAGGAAGGAATAATTTTGACATTCCGCCCATAGCATTTTTCTGGCTTTCGTCCTCTCCTCCCCATTCAAATTTATATCCGAACGGTAGCGGTATAGCTTCGACTTTAGCGCGTATTCTTTCTTGCATTTCAGAAGTGTTGCCGCCGAGAATTACATTGCTTGCAACAGTAAGAACACGCCTTCTATCTCTGCGCATAATTACCTCGTCTTCGTAGGATAATTCAACGTCTGAAATCACTGAGCCTAAAGTTACAGCTTTATTTGCAGTCGGCGACCATATAGGCAAAGATTTGTAAACTCTCAATTTTGTTGCCTTCTTCTGGAAAAAGTCCGAATAAAATCGAAAGTGATTTATTTTTGTCCCTGAACTCTCCGACCGTTGTTTCTGTAGTGCCTGTGAGAATAGCATTATTTATCATAGGACGTGTTAGTCCAAGACTCTGCATTCTATCTTTGCGAATCTGCGGGCGGAATACTGTAACTCGGTCGTTCCAGTCGAGCCTGACGCAATTATGTATTGGGTCTTTCTCCATAATTTCACGAGATCTTTCCGCGAGGCGGCGAATAAGTCAGCATGAATCTTAAATTTCCGCTCCCTATAGTGCTTGTGATATTTTTTACGTCAGGACGTTTCTGTAAAAGTGCGGCGAGTTTTTCAGTCATATCTCTCTGAACGTTTATTGAAGTTCCTTCACGTTGCCATAAATCCGCCACGAAATACATTGCCGTCGATGACGGGAAAAATACTTTTTCGACTGATGTAACCAGCGTAACAAGCGAGAAAGCGAACATAATCACTACAACTGCTATTGTCAAAAGCCTCCTGTGAAGGCAGCCTTCAAGAAATGCTCTGTAAGCCCTGAATAAAAAACTGTTGTAAGGATCCCCTCCCGACTGTCCAGCAGGTTTAAGCATTAAATTTCCTACGACAGGAGTTGCTGTAATAGCGAGAAGCCAGCTCAACATCATTGATATTCCAACAACTTGAAGCAAACTTCGGCAGTATTCGCCAGTATTGTCTGGAGATAATCCGATAGGAGCAAAAGCAAGGACAGCTATAACAGTTCCGCCAAGCATTGCCCACACTGAACCAGATACTGTATCTGAAGCAGCATCTTCTGCGGACTGGGCGCACTGAATCCCGATAAGCATTCCTTCAGCGACGACTATAGCATTATCGACTAAAGAGCCTAACGCGATTATCATTGCGGCAAGCGAAACCTGCTGTAAAAAAATTCCTTGCTGGTTCATTACTACGAGAGTAGCCGCGACTGTTAGTAATAATACAATGCCGATCATAAAGCCGCTTCTTACGCCCATAAACACAAGCAGAACGCCAATAACTATAATTAAAGATTCAATGAGGTTAATTACAAAATCGTTTACTGATTTGACAACGCCGTCGGACTGCATATAAATTGGAGTCAGTTCCATGCCGATCGGACATTCTTCCTCTAGTTCTTCAAGGCGTTTTTCTACAGCCTGCCCCATAGTAACGACATTTCCGCCTGTCGGATTTATGGCTACGTACTGATCGCCGTAAAAAGTTTTACCCATTGTTGAAAGCGTGTTCTGCTGATTGAGAATATCGCAGCTGATGAGATTCCTAATGAGCGCAGACGTGAAGATGAAAACTCAACGTAAATAGCTCCAGTCTGTTCGCCTATAATATTAACCTTAGCGACTTCGGGAACTAATACAAGTTCTTTTTTGAGAAAGTCAGCATAGTCATATAACTCTCTCATAGTATAGCCGTCGCCCGTCAGAGCATAATATTGACCGAAGACATCGCCGAAATCATTATTGATTATAACGGTACAGCCGGAAGGTAGATTGACGAGAGCATCATTAACTTTTTGTCTTAAAACATTCCAAATTTGAGGAAGGTCATCAGCCGTATAAGTAGCCTCTATATCAACGTAAATAGTTGCCAAGCCGGGCGCACAGCGTGTACGGATATGCTTAATCTCTCCTTCCACCAAGAGTAATTAAAAGACAAATAAAAAGTACTACAACACTACGTTTTATGCTCGCGCGAGCAATATCCATGATAAAAAATCCTCTTTTCACTAAAAAAATCCCTAGAGCGTATACACGTTCAAGGGATTTTATTTTTTAGGGGCTTTTGGGTACATTGAAAAAACTATTTTCCTTCGACCTGTTCGATTTCTTTTTTCAGATCCTTTTCAAGACTCTTATTATTAAAGCTATCACGGTTAGGCACGATCATTGCAAACTCGCTGATGATGTCCAATTCCAAAACGCTGTCCTGAACTTTCAAATCTAGAACGTGGCCGCCCTTCTGTTTGTCTTCAGAAATAAAATGCAAATGCCAGCCAGCAGAGTTAAGACCGTCCATATAATCCGGGCAATATAAAGCAACGATTGTTCCTTTGATGTCTGAATACGTGAACTCGCGCTGGTCAGTTTTCAAAGCGTCGTTTAACGGCTTATAAGGCTCTTTCTGTTCAAGCTCACTGCGGACGAGAATTGACGGAAAAAGTCCCGTTACTTTCGCCATGTAAAATTGATTTCTTCCGTGCTTTCTCACTATTGAGTTCAAAATGCTTTTCAGCTCGCTCGATGATTCAGCGTTCACATGTTCGGCTTTGATGTCAGCGTCGAAAAAAGTTACATTAGAAAATGGAACAGTTTCGCTATCGGGAGCAATCTCAACGCTTCCATCCCAGATTGCACGATAGACAATGCCGTCAAGCACTATCATCTCACCGTTGACACCTTTGAAAGTTCCGATCCCAGTGTCGCCGTAATTTTTTAGCTCGCCCACCGTAATTACGCCGTCATATTCTCCCTGCATGAGGGACTGCAACAAAGCTACCTGAAAAAGTTTATCGCTCACAGGCTCAATGCTCCATGCGCATACGCACGACAGCCCAAGAATAAATACTGCCAATGAAAGTTTCAAAATATTTTTCTTCATGAAAAAATTAACCTCCTTAAAAATTTTTTGATATTTTACTTTCTTTTTTCTATAACAACGTAAATAAGTTTCCAGATTGTCAAGTTTGAAATTGCCCATCTCTTTACATTTTCCGCTATCATATTTTTTTAAGTTCAATTTATTAATTATATATATTACGGAAGGAATATTGAGTGAATACTTTATTTGCGAGAACCCTGCGGAAACTGCGAGAGGCAAAAGGACTTTCTCAGAAACAGTTAGGCCAACAGGTGTTTGTTACACATTCCACCATCGCACGTTGGGAAAATGCCAGCCGACTGCCAGATGCTACGATGATTGTCCGCCTTGCTAAGTGCCTCGAAGTCAACGTCAACAATTTGTTTCAAGTTGCCGCTCAAAGCGATGAAAGTCCGAACATCATTATAGTAGATGACAGCAAGGTAATTCTCTCTGACGCTCTGTCTGTGTTGGGTGAAGTTATGCCGGACGCAAATATAACGGGTTTTATCTGGCCTTTAGAAGCAATTGAATACGCAAAAAAGAATCGAGTAGCTTTGGCAATCCTTGATATTGAACTTGGAACGGCAAGCGGTCTTGACCTCTGCAACACTCTGCTTGAAATAAATCCTCGAACAAACATAGTTTTCTTGACAGCCTACCCGGATTATTCGCTAGACGCATGGAAAACAGAAGCAAGCGGTTTCATGCTCAAGCCATTGGTGGCGGCGAACGTGAAAGAACAGCTTAAAAAATTGCGTTATCCGTTTTATATAGGGGGTATTGACGAGTGATTTTTTGGTTTGATTCGCTCTTTATTTACTTTATTCTTGGCGCAACCCTGCTGTTAAGCGCGATAGGATTATGGTTTATTGCAATAATGCCAGGAATTGACCGCTGGAGCAAACGATTTTTCCGAAGCCTTTTTATAATTTTTTTACTGCTGAACCTCATCGGCTTCATAGATACAATCACGTACAGTCATCCCGTCCCGATGTGGATAATGTATTTATTGATTATTCTGGAAACCGTGCTGCTTTCTCTGCCAGTGCTGATGATGACGGCTTACCTAATACACTGCTGCGGAAAAAAGGTACGTTCAAGTAAACTCTTTCATGTCGTGATGAGCTTGTGGGCAGTCTTTATTGCCATGCTTATCTTCTCACCGTTGAATGAATTTTTTTACTATTTCACGCCTGACGGAAAATATTATCGCGGGGCTTGGTATCCTGTTCTATTATTGCCGATGATTATAGCAATGCTGCTCACTATCGCCGGAATGATACGCTATAAGGAACGTCTTTCCCATAAAGCTTTTCTAAGTTTTTTAATTACCCTTTTGCCTGTAACATGCGCGCTGCTCGTAGATATGTTCATTGAAATTTACCCGCTAATCGATGTCAGCATTGTAATCTCAGCCTTGTCAATGTACAGCCTGATACTTTCCGACCAGATAGAGCAGGATTTACAGCGACAGCGTGAAATTGCTAATCAGCGCACCAGCATAATGGTTCTGCAAATGCGACCTCATTTTATTTATAATACCATGACGAGTATTTATTGCCTTTGTGAACAAAATCCTCAGCTTGCCCGTCAGGTTATTATGGATTTCACTACATACTTGCGCAAAAATTTTACAGCTATTGCGAGTGCCGAGCCTATCCCTTTTTCTTCGGAACTTGAACACACACGCGCATATCTTGCCGTCGAACAAGCACAATACGAAGAAAGCCTTTTCGTTGATTACGATACGCCTCACACGCTGTTCAGACTTCCGCCGCTGACATTACAGCCAATAGTTGAGAATGCTATCAAACACGGCAGGGATCCTTATGCTGGGCCGTTCAAAATTTCAATCAGGACTAGAAAAACTGACTCCTGCAGCGAAATTATCGTTGCTGACAACGGTCGGGGCTTTGAAAATTCTGAGAACAGCGAACCCCACACAGCACTCAAAAATATTCAGGAAAGGCTTGAAATCATGTGCGGAGGAAGTCTGACAATCGCCTCTAATGAGGGAGGCGGAACTGTGATAACGGTGATAATCCCGGACAGCTCAGAAGAATAAACAATCGTTATTAAAAACGGTTTGACAATTTGGAAACCCTCTTGTGATAACGAAAAAAATCACTAAACTAAATTAATTAATGACGATGAGATGTACGATCTCGGCTGTCAATTATGATTTTATTTTAATCTAGAGAGGTGTTTTTTTATGATCAGAGATCAAAAAAAAAAGTTACCCCCCCCACGTACACAGAAGAAGCGTTAAATATTTAGCTTGGCTTTTAGTGCTTGTTGCGACTCTGTGCGTTATTGCGGGAGGTTGCGGAGGCAGTTCACATAGCGGAGGCAGTGGCGGAAGCGGTACTGCTACCAGTGCAGAAACGGTTTTCAGTGTCGAAGACGCAAGCTTGCTTTTAACGATGGACGCCAACGACAACGGAATGCCTGACTTCTTAGACTTTGAAGGCGTTCCCCAGTATCACGTTAATAACGCCGGCGCAGATACTTTAGGCAAAATTTTAGAGGCTGATTCGCTCGCGAGCGTTGTAGAAAAAACAGTTACTGTTCCTTCGATGATTTGGCTCGATCAGCTTCGTTTACAGACCGAAGACGCGAATTTATTTTCAGTGGCTCTCGAGGGCGGCAAAGAATACACTTTCGAGTTCTCAAAAAATTTAACCGAAGATCTCGGCGCAATTCTTCCTGTCGTAAAAGTTTATGACCCGACAAACGCCGCACTCTCTGCAGTAAATGCTGAGCCTATGGCTTACGAAATTGCTGCGTATCCTCCTGAGCGTCCTTCGATTATTTGCTACACCGTCAAACCCGCGACTTCTGGAACTTATCTTGTTGAAGTTTCTAACGGTGAAGCAGTGAGTGCAGACGCTGCTGAACCTGATACAGATTCAGTGCTATTTATATATGAAGAAGTTCGTAACGAAAACGGCGAGGCCGGATATTATACAAACTTCAAATTTCAAGACGCAGACGGTAACAAGACCACAAGCATTAACATCAACGATATAATTGCTTTGCGTCAACTTTTCCTTGAGTCAAATGGAAATTATTTCAATGAAGTTTACGGTTGGGATTTGCCCGACGATGCCACAGGAACAGCCGCAACTGCAAGCGCATATTCAATCAAAGCTAACGACGATTACGCCACGTATATGTACAGATTGCTGGCTACGCTCGGAGTCTTGCCTACTGAAGAAGAACTTAGCGACGAAGATTTAGAAAAGGCGATTGAAGAACTTGAAAATGAAGAGTCCGCCGATCCTTACGAATCTGGCAGCACAACAGTTGGTTTCGCTGGAGAAGTTGCAGTAGCGAACAGTGCCGCAAAAAATAACGGTGTCGCCGTCAGTGCCATTGAAGACGAATATTCTGCAATCCCCGCGAATATCACCGGAATTTCGTACGAGGAACAATATGAAATCGGCAAGGGATTTTTAGCTATTTCAAACTTCGATCCCTTAGGCGGATTACAAGCCGACATCAGCAGTGCTTACGAACAGAAAAAAGCGGATTATCTTAAATTACCCGCCGAAAAGCAATTTTCACAAAAGACAGAAAGCTATGCTAAGTTCGTAAGCTCAAGCACTCAAGCAGAAACGCTTCAAAAGGCTTCAACAAAATTAGGTCTGTCAACGGGGGCGGTCGGTGTATCGTTGGGCTCCGGCGAATCGAACAATCTCAAATTCGGATTGACCTCTACGAATCTCGTTATTCATTATGAAGTGGTTGAAAACGCCTACAGATTACTTTCAGCAAAAGAGCTCAATCAAGCTTGGGAAGATAGCGGCCTTTATGGCATCGTTGATGGCTTCCAGAACGGCGATGAATTTTTGCAGGACTTCAGAAGAGAGCTTGGCGACTATTATGTAGCGGGTTATCAGTATGGAGCTTGCTTTGACGCGTATATCTCTATCACTACGAAGACATCTGAACAAACTAAGACTGTTGAACAAAAATTATCCCTCGAATTAAATTTAGGGGACGGCGACGATAAATTAACCGCCAGCTCCGACATCTCCAACACCCTCACGAATACTTTGAAGGAAAACGACGCGAGAGTCGATATCAGAATCGTTACTAACGGTTTAGACAAATCGAAGCCAACAGTGATTCCGATTAAATCAAAGAGCGATGACATAGCAGGGCAGATGAGCGAGGTAAACGATAATCTTCAGAAATTCCTCACGCAGCTTAAAGCAAACACGGATCGCACTAACTACGCTCCTGTCAGGGTTCAGCTTAGCAGATGGCGTTCAAATCTCTTTATGTTCAAGAAATGGAGAGAAAAGGGTTGCAAAGAGGCACGTATCCCCGTTACGGTCGGTCAGGCTGCAACTATCGCGAAATTCAACAGCCGTTTGAGAAATCTCACGGGCTACCGCAACACGATTGTTAATGATTCTGCGATTAACAAATCGAACACAGCGAGTATAGAAGAACAATATCAAGGACTCTTAACAACCGTCAACACGGGACACGAAAAATTCTACGCAGATAAAGACGCCGTTGCGAAAAACTTAGCTTTGATCGATGAACTAATCCCGAAGTTTAAGGCTTTATCGGATAGGTACGTCTTTTACACGAAATTAATGCTCGCGCAAGACTCTGAGAAAAAAATTTACGATGCTCTGAAAGAACAAGCTGACAGACTCGGAGAAGGAAATAACTACGATTATGTTAAACAAATGCCTTTCGGACTCAGCGACTACGGCGGAACGAGCGGCTTTGAACAATTCCCTGTCAGCGAGTACGTTACTGAAGATATTAATCTCGGCAAAGAGCAGCATAAGCAATATTCTGCGGACGCTCCGCTTCTTACATATAGACTTGAATGGCACTCGAACCACAAACCCGGAGAAACGGATTATCTTGAATCGGCTGGGAATGCGACAATAACCGCTGAAACTACTGACGGCTCCAAAGCTGTATTCTGCTATGTCAAAGTCAACTCTACCTCGATCAACAGAGCTACGGATCGCAAGCGTGAACTTGTAGACGGCTCACCGGCAGTCGGCAAGAGTTCAGTCGGCTTTGAGTTCTTTAGCGGACGCGGCGACACAGTCAACTGGAATATCTACGGCAAGTCCATGCGAATGCGAACCGAAGATTATCCATTCGCGGGACTTAAGTAAAACAATTAAAAATTAGGAGTGAGGAGTTAGAAGTGATTTTTTCATTTCTGCTCTTCTTTTCTAATTTTTTTATCTTTTATATATAAAGAATATCCTATGAAAAATGCAAAATTTATTTTTTTAGCTCTTATCGCGTGCTTGTTACTCGTGAACTTTGGCTGCGGAGGCGGCTCTAACGGTGGCGATAGCTCTCAGGAAGAAGTTATCGACGAACTCGACGAGGCTACACTG
>CAJORD010000065.1 GCA_905236605.1 uncultured Synergistales bacterium
CATGTAAGTATAAATCTCGCACTTGTCCGAATGAGGCACGATGTCCCACCATACTGTCGGAGTTCCTTTACCGACGTTCTTGCCGGTGTTATATTCGTCGAAAGTTTCAACAGAGTTATGACGGAGCGGAGTTTCAAACGTCGCTTTGATGACGGCTTCTTTCAATAACGCTTCGAGGTCGTCAATTAACGGGAATTTTGTTCCGCACTTGACCCAGAACTGTAAAACGCCGGTGTCCTGACAAGACGGACGGTCTAATTTAACTGCGAGCTCCTGATTTCTGAACATCGTGTCATAAATTACTTTAGCCATAGGGCTGTCTTCTTTTTCACGAAGTTCCGAAAGTTTTGCGATTACATCATCGGGAAGTTTCTTGGCTGTATGTCCTACAAACTTCGCGATCATGTTGGTCATTTTTTCAACCTGATTCATAAAATTTTACCCCCTTTTTAATTTTTATATTATGCCGCAGGGAAGAATGGAAAAGCCATTGGCAGTAATATCATGCTTACGATTGTTGCAATTACGATTAACGGCAAGCCTGACTTCACGTAGTCCATGAATGTATAATCGCCTGCACCTACGACCATTGTATTAGCCGGCATTCCGATCGGTGTTGCATAAGCGCACGAGCCTCCGATAACGCAAGCCATTAACACGGCTCTCGGGTCTGCGTTCATGCCTTGCGCGATTGAAAGACAAATCGGAGCCATTAAAGCAGTCGTTGCGGTGTTGCTCATGAAGTTCGTCATTACGCAGCAAAGAATAAAAACTACGAACGTGAACATCGTCGGCGAAGGATTTTCACCAAGCGCACCGATGACTTTCTCGGCTATCATTCGTCCTGCGCCGGTCTTGTCGAGAGCCGCTGCTAATGAAAGTGTGCCGCCGAATAAGAAAATTGTTTTGAGGTCGATTGATTTCAAAGCGTCATCTTCGGAAATGACATTAAAGAGAATTAACAAGATAGCTCCGACGCAGCCAGTAATGCTTAACGAAATGTGAATTTGTTTCTCAAAAATCATTCCGAGCAATGTCGCAACTAAAATCACAAGTGAAAGAGTTTTTTTCCATTGAGGGACTGCGCTGAAGTCTTTTTGAACATCGAAGACGCCTTCGCCCTTCGGGTCATGATTAGGAAGAAGATAGAAGCCGAGCGTCGCATAGAACAAAATTCCTACAATCAAGATCGGTCCGCCGACTATCGCATATTCAAAGAAGCCGAAGCCTTCAAGTCCTGCTTTGCTCAAAGTGCTTTGCGCGATCATGTTGCCGGGAGCGCCGATTAATGACAAGTTGCCGCCCATTGCTGCCGCAAAGACCAAGGGCATTAATAATCTCGAACGTTTGAAGCCTGACTTAGCCGCGATACCAATTACAACAGGAATTAAAACCGCCGCTGTGCCCGTGTTCGACAAAACACCGCTCATCAAACCGACGATTGTCATAATTGCAACGATTAACATTCTTTCACTGCTCGCGAACTTCGTAACGATTCCGCCGATTTCGTTCGCCATTCCCGTTTCAAATAACGCTCCGCCGACGATGAACATCGCCACGAACAAAATTACATTTCCGTCGATGAAACCAGAAAACGCCGTCTTAATGTCAAGCACGCCCGTAACGACAAGGCCGATACAAACGATCATGGACGTTAAACCCAACGGAATTTTTTCCGTAACGAACATCACGATGGCAAATGCCAAGAAACATAACGTAATAACTGCCGGACTCATGTGAAAATTTACACCCCTCATTGAAATTTTTTAATTTGAAATTTTTTATAATGTATCCATTGGAATTAATGCAATAATAAACTAAAAATAAAAAATGTCAAGAGAGAATTTTAAAATTAATTTTTAATTCGTGATTCAAAAAAAAATTTGGGAATGGCCGTTTAAAAAATTTTACTCATGAAACTTGGACACAATCTTAAAAACATGATCGCCAAGTCTAAATTTTAAATTTTTATTTTAGATTGAGAGTTATGAAATTTTATTGCTGCTGAAAAATTTGAAGATTTTTGTAGTGACCAAAGTAGTGAGCAAAATAAAAACTTCCCCACAATTTTCAAGGAAGTTAAAATGTTCTTAGTATTATACTTTTTTACTCGTAACGTGTCAAAACATCATTCATGCTTCGGATTATATGTTTTCGCATTTCGAGGGCCGCTCCGTCCGCATTATAAAGAGTCAAGTGAGAAAAAATTCTTTTGTGTTCAGCGTGAGATTTTTTTGCGTATTGTGTCTTTGTCGTCGTTAAGCCAATCGAAAGACCGTTCCACAATTCTGAAAGCATATTCACAAGTCGCGAATTTCCAGACGCGAGCCAAATATTATAATGAAACGACTGATTATAATCTGAATAATTTTCGGGCCCTGCCTGTTCTGAATGATTAATACAATTTTCAATTTCGGTCAAGTCGGCTTTGAGTTCGCACGCAAGTCGGCAGGCTTCGGCTTCAAGTGCTGCGCGAATATAAAAATGTTCGGTTATATTTTTTTTGTTCATGCCGATGACAACCGCACCACGATTTTGAGCAAGTTCGATTAATCCATCGCGTGCCAAAATTTGAAACGCTTCGCGCACCGGCGTAGCTGAAATTCCAAGAGCCTTCGCCGTCGCTTCAAGTGCGAGTGTCTCGCCGGGTTTTATATTTTGAGTAATTATCGCTTCGCGCAAAGATGCCGCCGCCTGTTCACGGACGGGCAATAATTTCACGGGTCTAACGTTCAACATTTTTATTTTTCTTTTTCCTTTCTGATTTTTATAAGTGTCTTCGCCAAAACGAAACCGTAATTTTCAAAGGCGGCTTTTAAATTTTCTGATTCATTTGCTAACGCAAGACGCAAATTTTTGAACGCGTCATTAATTTCCGTGCAGCCCTGTGAATTTTTAAGAACGAACGGCAAATAAATTCCCGTGACGATGAACAAAAACTTTTTTCGCAGAGGCGATTTTATATTTTCTACAAGAAAATTGTGAAAGTCGTTTTGATTTTCAAATTCTGAAAGCGCGCGGCGAGTTTCATAATTAAAATTTTTGATTGCCTCCGTCGCAAGCAGAGCCATATCCTGAAAAACACTTTTTATAATTTCGTCATCGAGAATTGAAACTCGCATGTGTTGCCCGGGAAGTCGTTCAACGAGTCCGCAATATTCAAGAGCTGCTAGAGCTTCGCGAACAGGCATTCGCGATACACCGAGGCTCAAAGCCGTTTCTGTTTGAGTGAGCTCGAGACCGCCGGGGACATCGCCGGATAAAATTGCCTCCTGCAAAATTTCGAGGGCCGTTTCTGATTTATATAATTTTTGAAGTTTTAACATGATTTTGATTTTTTAATTTTGTATCCAATTTAAAGAGAAAAATTTTTCAAGCATTATACAATAATTTTTAATGTGATAAGATATACGCACATGTCAGCTTTGTTAATTATTAATTCCGAAGCGGAGGCCTTAAAAAGAAATGCAGGAAGTTAAGAAAGTAACGACTGAAGTCGGAACAAACGAATGGCAATTAGTCGTTTTTGTTCTCGGGGATCAGTCTTTCGCTATCAATGTCGATAAAACTCGCGAAATTTTACGCTGGCCGGGAGTGCGTTCGATTCCAGACGCGCCAGTGGCTCTCATCGGTATAACGTCCGTGCGCGGCGAAGTGTTGCCCATGGTCGATTTAAGAATCTTTCTGGGGATTCCCCCCGTCAGTCCCATGGAGCAGAGCAAAGTTATAATAGCCGAGTTCAACGAAGTAAAATTAGGTTTTGTTGTCGATGCCGTCGAAAGAATTTACAGAATTAAATCTGAAGACTTGGACGCAAGCATGACGGGCAAATATCTCGGAGATTGGATTCTCTACGTTATTAAACGCGACTCCAGAAACGTTCTCCTGCTTGACTACGAAGCAATCGTTCAGACAATCAGCCCGCAGTTAGTCATTCAGCACAGCGGAGACCCCGGCAAGGCCGTAAGCATGATGGAAGGCGTTGGACACCCCGGCGATTATCATATTATCGTTGCTGAAGACTCGCCGCTGATTCGTAAACAAGTCGAAGATGCTTTGATGGCAAGTGGCTTTACAGATTTGCATATCTGCCCGGACGGCAAAGTCGCTTATGACGCTATCGTAGGCTCCGGAGAACACTGCGACTTGTTAATCACAGACGTAGAAATGCCGAGATTAGACGGCTTGACATTGACGCGAAGAATCAAAGAAAATCCAGAAACGAAAAATATTCCGGTTATCGTCTTCTCGTCAATTATGGCCAACGACATCAAGAACAAGGCCGCGAGCGTCGGAGCAAATTATCAGGTAACGAAGCCCGAAATTACACAGCTTGTCGAATGCGTCGTTAAAGTCATTCGTGAAAAGCAAACAGTTGAGGAAGAAGCCTAGTTTTGTATCTGCCTTATTGGAGTTCGGAACTTCAAGTTGAAATTCCTTCTTGGTTTCCGTGGGGCAAAGATTATCAGCCTGTTTCTGTAAATCGCTTCCATGATGACACACTGAAGCGAATAGCTGAATTATGTTTCGATCTTGAGAGCGAGTTTTTATTTCTGTCCTCGCCTTTAGTTGGCTATGTCGGAAATCTCTCACGCGAAAAATTTTTTAAAGACACTGAAGACAATGTCTTAAATCTCGGCTTTTTGATGGTGTTCTCATTTTCAGAAAATATTGAGAAGGCGCTGATACTCTCTCTTATAGCCATAGAGTCGGCAAAAAATCTTCAGCTCGGCGTAACGACTTGCTCATTATGGCGCGGAGGAATTTATGAAGGGAAGACAAAAATTGTAGCTATAGCTAGCGACGAACCTTTTTATGACTGCTCAGAATATCTCAAGGGGCTTGTGAAAGTTCTGGATAACGTAAAAATTGCTTTGCGGCCGTCTGCACTTTCATACTACGCTGAAAAATTTGGGTATGACAGATTTTTAAGACGTTGGGAAAAAGCGAATCCTTATGACGTTCGAGTAACGCAGATTTTATCAGAACTTGATACAGACAGCGCAAAAGAAATCGTAGGAGGCTCGCCGATGATTGATTTCCCGTCGTTCTTCGGTCTTGCACTCACAGCCGTTCAACAATAATAAAAATTTTATTTTTAATTTTAAAATTTAGAAAGGAGATACTCATTACATTGCCTAGAACAAAAAAAGAAGCCACGGAAAAAACTGCCAAGCCTACTAAAAAAACTAAAGTTAAAGTTAAAAAAGTCGAAGAGCCAGAGCTTTCTGAGCTTGACGAAGGACTTGAAAACGAAGATTTTGATGAAGAAGATGTAGGCGATTTCGAAGAAGAACCTACTATTGAAGAGATTGCGTCGTCAGATGTGGATTTAATAGAAGCTGGCGACGACATTGTAACCACTGACGAAAAATCAGGAGGTGTTGAAGCCTTGATAAATGAAACGAGAAATAGAGGCTACGTAACTAACGATGATATAGAGCGACATATCCCGGTCGAAAATTGGGACGCAGATACGCTCGACAGCATTTTTATAAATTTACAAGAGAGAGGCGTTGACCTCGTCGACAAAGCAAATATCGGAAAAATTCCCGCGCCGTCAGATTCTCGCGAAGAATTTATTCCGACTATTGACAGCGAACTAGCAAAACTCGATGACATTCCTTTAACTGACCCCGTGCGAATGTATCTGCGCGAAATCGGGAAAGTTGCGCTCTTGACAGCGACAGAAGAAGTCGAACTTGCCAAGCGAATGGAAGCGGGCGACGAAGAAGCTAAGCAGCGTTTAATCGACGCAAATTTAAGACTTGTCGTCAGCATCGCAAAAAAATATATCGGGCGCGGAATGTTATTTTTAGATTTGATTCAAGAAGGAAACTTAGGACTTATTCGCGCGGTCGAAAAATTTGATTATCGGCGCGGCTTCAAGTTCAGCACTTACGCCACATGGTGGATTCGTCAGGCCATCACGCGCGCAATCGCTGACCAGGCCCGCACAATTCGTGTACCCGTCCACATGGTCGAGACTATTAATAAAATGGTAAGAAGTTCTCGTTTGCTCGTTCAGGAACTC
>CAJORD010000066.1 GCA_905236605.1 uncultured Synergistales bacterium
TGACAAAGATATTCAGATCCTCCGTGAAGCAATCTCGTCTCGCAAGAATATTCTCGTTGTCGGCGGCACGGGTACAGGCAAAACAACTTTTGTCAACGGGATTATCAACGAGATGAAAAATTTAACGCCTCAACACCGTTTAATTATTCTCGAAGATACCCTTGAATTGCAATGCTCTATGGAAAATTTCGTTTCCATGCGCACAAGTTCAGATAAGTCCATGCAGGATTTATTAAAAATCACAATGCGTCAAAGGCCGGACAGAATAATCATCGGTGAAGTCAGAGGCAAAGAAGCTCTCGATATGCTCAAAGCATGGAATACCGGACATCCCGGCGGTGTTTGCACTGTCCATGCCAATGATGCCCGTGCTGGATTACTGCGAATTGAACAACTTATTTCAGAAGTCTCACAAAATCCTATGCGCGAACTTATCGCAGAAGCCATTGACGTTATCGCCTTTCTTACAAGAGATCCACATATTGGCCCGAAACTTTCAGAACTTATCGCTGTTGATGGAGTTCATGACGGGCGATACGTCTTCCGCAATCTAAAGGAAGCCGCATTGAAGGAGGTGATTTCTTGAGAAACACAATATTCAGTTAAGTGCGTTTTTATTCTTCTTACAATTTTTATCTTCAATTTTAAGTGTGAAAGGAAGTTTTTATTTATGAATAATCGTTTGTTTTTAAGTTTTTTTCAACACAGGACAGCAATTTTAGCCGTTGTCGTTCTCACTGCTCTGCTCTGCACACCGATGGCGGCTCTGGCAAGTCAAAATGATTTGCCCTGGAACACTGCACTTGACAAGCTCGTCAACGCTTTTTCGGGCAGAACTGCTCTGTTGGTATCAATGATTGGAATTTTCTTCGCCGACGGAATGTTGATTTTCGGCGGAGATTTGGGCAACTTCGGCAAAATGGTAATGATGATCGTTCTCGTAGGCTCTATGATGGGGGCATTATCGACCGTTGCAAGCACGTTCATCAGCACTGAGGGCTGTCTGATTCTCTGATGTTACACAACGACGAAGAAATCAGGGTTATCCCTGTGCGCAAAAGTTTAACACGTCCGCAGTTAATCTGCGGCTGTGATCGCGTCTTGTTCCTGCTACTAATGCTGCTTTGTATCACTTTGATTTTTCCCGGTGGTCTTGGCTCAGGAAATTACGTCAACGTCATAATCGGCATTGCTCTTTTCGTATTTGGTGTTCAAATTCTGGCTGTACTCGCTAAATATGACCCATTATTGAGTCAAATTTTCAGCAGAGCCATTAAGTATCAGGACACTTACATAGCTACATCTCATGTTCTACGACAGGACAAGCAACACTGAATATTTGTGCGGCTGTTTCATGCAACCGCACTTTTATCTCACATACAAATTTAGAAAGGAATTTTATTTTGGGTTTATTTTCTAAATACGATGACGGCTTTGCTGAACTCTTGAATTTTTCTCACATGGTCGCGCCTGAAGTCATGGGACTCAAAAACGGCGGCTTCCTTGCAGGTTTCTGGCTCACAGGCCCTGATCTCGAAAGTTCAACCGTTAAGGAACTTGAGCATTTAGATGAAATGATGGCACGGGCTATAAATCAGCTTGACATGCGCTGGTGTATCCACTTTGAATTTTTCAGACGCGAAGCACACAATTACCCTGACGGAAATTTTAAGGAGACAACTACAAAGCTCATCGACATGGAGCGTTACGCCCAATTTCAGCAGGAACAGGGACATTTTGAATCTATTCAGGCAATCTTCCTTAGTTATGTTCCGTCGGCTTTGGAAAAAAGTCCGCTTCTTCAGCGCATTAAAAAATTTATGTTCGGTTCGGACGACGAGAACGAAGAGATAATTGTAGAAAAGCAACTCGAACGCTTTGAAGAAATTATGCGCGGTCTGAAAGATTCTTTAAGCCTCATTATGAAAGTCCGCCGCATGAGTTTTCAGCCTGATAATATTCCCGACCCGTATTCGGGTAAGTCTGAACTTCTCGAAGTTATCAACGCTTGTGTCAACGGCAACTGGCAGCCCGTAAGGCTTCCGGCATTCCCGTATTATCTGGACTGCATACTCGCAAGAGACTGTATCAACGGCAAAAATCTTGAATATAATAATGAATATGTTCAGTGCGTTTCGCTCGTTAATTATCCTGCCGGAACGTTCCCGTCAA
>CAJORD010000067.1 GCA_905236605.1 uncultured Synergistales bacterium
GAATCCGGGAATCTTAGACCCGAAGGCGTTCATAGATGAGGTAATCGAGCAGCGGCTTCCGAATCCGTTCATGCCTGACACACCACAGAGAATAGCAACAGACACGAGCCAAAAAATCCCCGTCCGCTTCGGCGAAACTTTGAAGAGCTACAAAGCTGACGCGAAACTTGACGCTAAGTCTTTAACCGCAATCCCGTTAGCGTTGGCCGGCTGGCTTCGTTACTTGCTTGGCGTTGACGATAACGGCAAAGAAATGGCCGTAAGCCCTGACCCGATGCTAGAGCAGCTTCAGAGCGCTTTGAAGTCTGTGAAGTTCGGCGAACCCGAAAGCGCAAACGGAATTTTGAAACCGATTTTGAGCAACGCAAATATTTTCGGAGTTGACCTTTACGAAATCGGACTTGCTGAAAAAGTCGAAGAAATGTTCAAAGCCATGCTCACCGTAGGAGGCGCGCGCGCCACACTTAGGAGGTACTTGTAAAAATGGCATTATTCGCACGTGATAAAAATTTAGCTATGGAACTTGTCCGTTCCGCAGAAGCTGCAGTAATGGCCTCGGGACGTTGGTTCGGACTTGGCGACAAAAACGAAGTTGACCGCGCCGCAGTCGAAGCTATGCGCTACGTTTTACACGGTGTCGCTATGAAAGGCGTTGTCGTAATCGGCGAAGGTGAGAAAGACGAAGCCCCTATGCTCTTTAACGGTGAAGAAGTCGGAACAGGCGAAGGCCCAGAAATGGACATTGCTGTAGACCCTATCGACGGAACGCGCTTAATGGCTCAAGGTCAGCCCGGCGCTATCAGCGTTATCGCTGCGGCTCCTCGTGGTTCAATGTTCAGCCCGGATAATCTCTTCTATCTCAACAAAATCGTAACCGGTGCCGAAGCAGCAGGCTATATCGACATTCAAGCGCCAATCGAGTTTAACGTTAGAATCGTTGCGAAGGCCAAGGGCAAAGCCATTCACGAAACTACGGTCGTAATGCTTGACCGTCCTCGAAATCATGAAATCCTTGAACGCGTTCGCGCCATGGGTGCCAGAATCAGATTAATCGGTGATGGCGACGTCGCAGGCGCTTTAATGACTTCATTGCCGGGACATGAAACAGCCGACTTATTATTAGGCATTGGCGGCTCACCTGAAGCAGTAATCACGGCGTGCGCTATGAAGTGTTTAGGCGCGAATATGCAGTGCCAACCCTACTTCAGAAACGAAGAAGACGAAGCACGAGCAAAAGAGCGCGGCTTAACTCGCGACACTATTTTAACGATTAATGACCTCGTAAAGAGCGATAACGTTTTCTTCGCGGCGGCCGGTGGTTCAGACGGCGACTTGTTGCAGGGCGTTCATTATCACGGAGCGCACATTGAAACAAACTCGCTTTGCATGAGAGGCAGCTCCGGCACAATCAGATTTATTTCGGCTGTGCACTCGCAGAAGAAATTAATCGAAATGGGCGGCAACATTGCCTACGATCCGAACGTCAAAGAGGAGTTGGGTTTATAAAATGAGTTTTATCGGCGCGCTTACAGAATGGCTCGTGAACACCATAGGCAGCATGGGCTACACTGGAATAATTTCGCTGATGTTTCTTGAATCTTCGTTTTTTCCGTTTCCTAGTGAAGTCGTGATGCCGCCAGCCGGTTATCTTGCGTGGAAAGGCGAAATGTCTTTGCCGCTTGTCTTAATCGCCGGGATAGCTGGGAGCCTCTTAGGTGCGCTGTTTAATTATTGGGTCGCTGTGAAGTTGGGGCGGCCCTTCATTCTTAAATACGGAAAATATTTTTTTGTTTCTCCCGAATCTATTCAGAAGGCCGACGAATTTTTTTCAAAGCATGGCCACATTAGCACTTTAGTTGGAAGATTGTTGCCTGTAATTCGTCAATATATTTCGCTGCCGGCAGGTATCGCTCGAATGCCTATGAAAACTTTCATGCTTTACACAACGCTAGGCGCAGGCTCATGGGTTTGCGTTCTGACGTTCGCGGGGTATCTGCTTGGAGAACATCAGGATTTATTAAAAGAGTATCTTCATGTTATAACGCTTGCTTGCGTCGGAGTTGCCTTGATTATCGGCGGCGGTTATTACCTCATCATCAAGAGGCGAAAATCATGAGCGGTGTCCTTGGCGTTACGTTGCGCGGAATGGAAGCTCTGCCCGTTGAAGTCGAAGTAGAAATCACGGGCGGGCTTTTTGCAATTTCGATTGTAGGAATGCCGGACGTAGCAGTCAGAGAATCAAAAGAAAGAGTTCGCGCAGCATTGCGTGCTCTTGGCCTTACACTCAAAGGGCGAATTTCTGTAAATCTTGCTCCCGCTGACATTCCCAAAGAAGGCGCGTTGCTAGACTTGCCGATAGCGTTAGGTATGATGAAGGCCGCCGGAACTCTTTCAAATTGCCCACGCGCTTTATACATGGGCGAACTTGCTCTTGACGGACGCTTAAGACGAGTTCGAGGAGCCGTGCCCGCTGCGTTTTTAGCAAGAGAATTAAACATTCCGCTTTATGTTCCCGCCGAGAACGCCGAAGAAGTCGCGCTAGTTCAGGGCGTTGAAGCGTATTGCGCGGACAGTCTAGGAGAACTCGCGATGATGTTGACGGGCGCCGAAGAGCCTCGCCCCGTGCCGCCCGCTTATATTCCTGATGCAATCACGAACGCCGATCCCGATTTTGCCGACATTAAAGGCCAAGCCGCTGCACGTCGAGCCGCCGAAATCGCCGCAGCCGGTCATCATAATTTATTATTAGTAGGCTCCCCCGGCAGTGGTAAAACGATGATAGCGAAGGCGATCGCCGGAATTTTGCCGCCGTTGAACGATGAAGAACTTGTAGAAACGCTCTTAGTACGCAGCACTTTAGGAATAGACGCGAAGCCGACGCGTGAAAGACCGTTCCGCACCGTTCACTTCACTGCAAGCACTGTTTCAGTTTGTGGAGGCGGCAATAATTTGCGGCCCGGCGAAGTTTCTTTAGCTCATCGAGGAGTTTTATTTTTGGACGAGTACACAGAGTTTCGACGCGAATTAACTGAAAGTCTTCGCGCACCGATTGAAGACGGATTTATAAGCGTCAGCAGAGCCGCCGGGACGGTTCAATATCCTTCGCGGGTGTTGCTGGTCTTGGCTGCAAATCCGTGCGCTTGCGGTTATCTTGGCGACCCTGTGATACCGTGCAAATGTTCTTCTCTCGACATTGAAAGATATAAACGAAAACTTTCAGGCCCGATTATGGACAGAATAGATTTACAAATTCATGTGCCGCGCCTGACGCCTGAAGAGTTATTGTCGTTCGCAAATAAAGATAATCCGCCGGAATCAAGCGCCGCAATTCGAGAACGAGTGATTAAGGCTCGAAAAATTCAGCAAGAGCGTTGGAAAGAATATAATCTCGTCTGTAATGCAGAGCTTCCAGAGAAATTAATTAAAAGATGCTTGACTTTGTCTGACGACGTTCGGAATTATCTTGCAACCATGGCCGCGAAATTAAATTTATCAGGACGTGGATTAAGTCGAGTTTTGAAAGTTTCAAGAACGATAGCCGACTTAGCCAGCGAAGAAGAAATTTCTAAAAAGCACTTGGCCGAAGCCTTAATGTATCGCCAACAATAAAAATTAAGTAGGAGTTAGGAAGGGGGAGTGAGGAATTTTTTTTCGTTCCTACGTCTTACTTACAAATTAAAATCTTTGTCGGCGGGCCCTTTCTGCTTCAGCCTCTTTGTCTTCGGGCGGATACCAACCCGGCGAAGTGATTTCGATTCCGCAAGTTTCACCCGGCGCAAAGACAACACGATGAGGCGTTTGGATTTTCACAAGTTGTTCACCGACTTGCACAAGATATTCGGTCTTGTCGGTCAAGAAAATTCTTTTTTCGATGTGCGTCATGAAGCCGGAATTTTTTGTGAGCTTTATAGCGTTTGGCCTTGTCGCTATGACCATCTCTTGTTCAGCACCCGCCGGAATTTCAATATCAATCGCCTGCGAGTTGTCGCCCTTCGGAAAAACTTTCCCGTCCTTCAAAACTATGTTAATAAAAGTCGATTCGCCTAAAAAATTATGAACAAAGCGCGAATTAGGCTTTCGATAAAGATTTTCGGGCGTGTCTATCTGCATAATCTTGCCCATGTCGCAAACCATCATGCGGTCAGAAATTGCCATTGCTTCGGATTGGTCATGAGTTACAAAGATTATCGTGAAGCCGAATTGACGCTGCAACTCTTTAATCTCAAATCTCATTGTTTCGCGAAGTTTCGGGTCAAGGTTCGAGAGTGGCTCATCAAGCAACATGACCTTAGGATTTGTAACGATTGCGCGCGCGAGTGCTATACGTTGCTGCTGACCGCCTGAAAGTTCGGAAGGATACAATTTTTCAAGACCGTCAAGTGAGCAATGTTTCAAAGCCTCTTTCACGCGAGCTTCGATTTCGCGCTTGGGAGTTTTTCGGATTTTCAGAGGGAAGGCGACGTTATCGAAGATGTTCATATGAGGCCAGACGGCGAAGGCCTGAAAGACCATTCCCAAATCGCGTTCTTCAGGTGGAATATACAAATTCTTGGATTTTATCGACACCGGACGCCCGCATAACTCAATCTCGCCTTCGGATAAATCTTCAAAGCCCGCAATCATTCGCAGCGTTGTAGTCTTGCCGCAGCCGGAAGGCCCCAAAAATGAAAAGCACTCGCCTTCTTTAATTTCAAGATTGAAGTCGTCAACCGCTGTAACCGTGCCCATCGTTCGCGTAGTAAATCGCTTAGTAACATGACGAAGTACAACTTGATTTTTTTCCATTGTTTACGCCCCCTTGCGGTCTTTGGTAATCCATGTAACGATAGCGTTGCAAATTATGATGAGTACTATAGCGACAGACGCAAGAGCCGCCGCCTGTGGAATCATACCTGCGTCACGCAATGCAAAAATTTGAACGCCAAGTGTTCTGCTGTAAGGTCCGTAGAGAAGTATCGAAGTTGTAAGTTCTCTCATTGCGGGCAAGAATATCAAGAAAAATCCTGACACCATCGCAGGTTTTATCAAAGGTAAAGTAATATCGCGCAGTGATTCTGTGTGAGTTGCGCCGCAAGCTCTTGATGCTTCTTCGAGAGATGAATTTACTTGTTGCAACGACGCAGAGGCACTTTTCATTGAGAACGATAAATAGCGCGCCATGTACGCAACTAAAATTATCCAAATTGTATTGTATAGTGTAATTTTGAAAATCGCGCCTGACCACGAAAGAATAACGCCTATCGCAAGGACTGTGCCCGGTATCGAGTAAGGCAAAATTGAGAGAATTTCAAGCACATTTTTGCCTTTCGGTTTAATTCTGTTTACAACATATGCAATCATTACACCCAAGAACATACAAACGATCCCCGCTGTAATTGAAAGCAGCAGCGAATTTTTGATTGAGTCCATGGTTGCAGTAGACGCAAAGACTTTTTGATAATTGCTGAAGGAGAAATTTTTCCACACTAAAGGCAAACCGTAGGCTTTTACCAACGCTACAAGGAAAATCATAACGAGCGGCACAATTACAATTATTAAAAGTGTAAGGCACGCAAGGAACAACAAAGGATATTTTGCTCCTCTTAGTTTTATCAAGGTCGGACGCATTGATTTCCCTTTAATTATGTCGTAACTGCCCGAACTCAAAACTTTCTTTTGAATTACCAATGCAATAGCGACAACAGCAACTAGTAAAATTGAAAGCGCTGTGCCTTGTCTAATTCCGTCAAAGCTGCCTCCAGACTTGTTTATAAGAGCATAAATCATTGTCGGGAGAGTGTAAATATTTTTTGAAAATCCTAAAATCGAAGGTACGCCAAAATGTGCTAATGACGAGATTAAAATCAAAAGTGCTCCCGCTGAAATTGCAGGTTTTACAAGCGGTAGTGTGATTTTCCAGATGACTTGTGATTGACGCGCACCGGCTATTCTTGCGCTTTCTTCAAGCGTTGGATCCATTCTTTCAAGCGCGCTGACAACTTGCATAAATACAAATGGAAAATAGTATGAACACTCTACAAAAATTATTCCGCCGAGGCTGTTTATGTTCACAGGCGCCGTGCGAAGATGAAACGTTGACATAAGCCACCTGTTGATATAACCGGCTCTTCCTGAGAATAACAAATCCCACGCCATTGCACCAAAAAACGGAGGAAACATGTATGGAATTGTAAAAAGTGCGCGCATAAAGCCTTTTGCGGGAATGTCGCTGCGACCAAGAAGCCACGCGTAAAACAATCCCATAATCGTACCAAAAATTGTAACAGCAACCGCGATTATGATTGTATTACCCATCGCCTTCAAGTTTTCTTTATCGAATATGACTGAAGAAAAGAGCGTTAAATCAAATTTTCCCTGATAGAAAAATGCGTTATATACAATCATGAAAATTGGAATTACAACAATTATAAAAAGCAAAATAAAACTTAGTATTGTCATAATTCCGTCAAGGCCTAATCTTCGGCCCTCCATAGCGGCAATGTCTGATGATGCTTTTCTCATTTTTTACGCCTCCTTTGCATTATAAAAAACTGGATTCAAAAATTTAATTCCAACTTCCGAACCCTCTTTGATGTCGCCTGCGCCGTCATCGAAAGTACTGCGCTGAACTCTGACTTCTTGACCGTCAAAATCTACAAACATGTTGTATTCGCTTCCTAAAAATACAGAGCGTCTTACAGTTGCGCGAATATTGGAATTTTCATCAAATACAATGTCATTCGGCCTTACTCCCATATCGACGACGGAGCTGTATTCATCAGGAATTGCGCCATCAAATTTTATGTTTTCATCATCGTGGAAACACCACACGTCCGATTTCTTAGACAACTTGAAGAAATTGGATACTCCGATAAACTCAAACACAAAACGATTCGCTGGTCTTAAAATTATGTCTTCATCGGTGCCGAGCTGTGATAAAACACCTTCCGAATCCATTATCGCCATTTTATCGCAAAGTTGTAATGAAGCCTCTTGATCGTGCGTGATATATAAAATTGTTGTACCAATGTTTTTTTGTATCTGTCGAATTTCAAGCAACATCTCTTCACGCAGCTTGGCATCTAAATTCGTAATTGGCTCGTCCATTACAATTACTTCATCTGAACTCACCAAAGCGCGAGCTATTGCAACTCTTTGTTGTTGGCCGCCTGATAATTGGCTCGGTAGATAAGGCGCATAATCGCTCATTCTTACTTGTTCGAGGGCATAACGCGCTTTCTTTTCGATTTCGTCTTTGGGTAATTTGTGCTTTTTCATTGGATAACACACGTTTTCAAAGACTGTCATATGAGGCCACACCGCATAATCTTGAAATACAACGCCGATACCACGACGTTCGGGAGGTATGTTTATTCTTTTATCTTTGGAAAAAACACAACGGTCGCCGACGTAAATTTCGCCCGTTGAAGGCTTGTTAAGACCGATAAGACAGCGCATTAAAGTTGTTTTTCCACAGCCTGAAGGCCCTAAAAGACACATAATTTGAGAATCTTCGACGTCGAGGGAAAAATTTTCGAGAATTTTCTTGTCGCCATATGCAAACGAGACATTTACAAATCTA
>CAJORD010000068.1 GCA_905236605.1 uncultured Synergistales bacterium
ATGTCGGACTTTGTGTCTTTCGTGTGCTTAGGTGCTTCTGTTTCAAGCTTCACTGGAGCATTTTGAGATTCTGTCGTGTGGTGCTGAAGATAAGCAAGCGCAAGTTTCTGAGCCGCCTCGCCCGGGCCTATTGCTCCAGAGCCGACCGCGATTAATTGATCGTCAATGTTGCTGAAGTCTTCGCGCTTCACATTAGCAAGTCCGCGCCGCTTAAGCTCACGTTCAATTAATTTCCAGCCGCGTTCGATTTTTTCATCACGTTCGACTTTCTCGGCTTGACGGAAGTAACTTCGGATTTTGCTGCGGGTCTTAGCGGAGCTTACAATCTTTAGCCAATCTTTAGACGGTGAACTTTGCGGCGAAGTCAAAATTCTTACGATGTCGCCGTTATGTAGCTGTGTGTTAAGCTGGACTATATGACCGTTAATCGTAGCTCCGGCGCAATGATTGCCGATTTCAGTATGGACAGCGTAGGCAAAGTCAAGAATCGTTGAGCCGTTCGGCAAAATCATGGGCTTGCCGTCGGGCGTGAAAACGTATAACTCACTCGTCAACAAAATATCGCTCTTCAAGATGTCCATAAACTCTTGCGAATTTCCGTTCTGTCCGGCTTCAAGAGCTTGGCTCACCCACTTTAATTTAACGTCCATCTCTTTGTTGAGCTTTCTGCTTCCGCCGGACTTATAAACCCAATGAGCCGCGATTCCATACTCGGCGAAATTATTCATTTCGTAAGTTCGGATTTGAATCTCGACAGGCACGCCGTAAGCCATGACCGTAGTATGCAAAGATTGATACATGTTGCTCTTAGGGTTGGCTATGTAGTCGTCGAACTGCCCGGGGATCGGAACCCAAAGAGCATGAACGACACCGAGGACGGCGTAACAGGTAGATACGTCAGACACAAGAACACGCAGCGCGAGAATATCATAAAGTTCATCGAAGGAAATTTTTTTACGCTGCATTTTTTCGTAGATGCTGTAATAATGTTTCGAGCGGCCTTTGATTCGACAGGGGATATTTTCTTGCTGAAGACGTTTTTCGAGAGTTTCGCGAGTTTTTTCGATGACTTCGCCCATTTTGGGCATTCGGATTTTCACTCGGCGTTCGACTTCGGCGTAAATATCCGGGTGAAGATACATGAAAGATAAATCTTCGAGTTCTCTTTTAATTTGATAAATTCCAAGTCTGTGAGCGAGAGGCGCATAAATTTCCATCGTTTCACGCGCGATTCGTTCTTGTTTATCGGGACGCATAACGCCAAGAGTTCGCATGTTGTGAAGACGGTCAGCGAGTTTTATCAAGACGACGCGAATATCTTGAGCCATAACGATAAACATTCTTCGCAAATTTTCGCTCGTTAAGTCTTCGCGCGATATAAATTTTTTTACTTCAGCGCCGGCGAGTTTTGTTACGCCTTTAACAAGAATTTCAACATCTGCACCAAATTTTTCAATTATTTCTTCTGAAGTCGTTTCAGTGTCTTCGAGAGTGTCATGTAAGAGGGCTGCTTCAAGTGTCGCCATGTCCAAGTGCATTCCGGCCAAAATCAAAGCTGCGTTCAATGTGTGAATTATATAAGGGTCGCCGGATTTCCTAAGCTGATGTTCGTGAGCCTTCGCCGCAAAAACGAAAGTTTCGCCCAACTTGCGCATTTGTTCGGGAGTCAAAGATAACATAGATTTCCCCCATAATTCTTGCCAGACGGTTCGGACGCATTCTTGTTGCGAATTTTTAGGAATTTGCGCAAAAAATTCATCACGCAGCGCGTACATATCGTGTAAAAAATTCGACGAGTTATCAATCGAAGGGATTGTGTTCATAATTGAAGAAAAAGTCTGTTCCCCCGTTTCCAGACTTTCATTTACATTTTCATTTTCATTCCCTGTATTTTGATTTTCAATCTGTAAGTTTTCGTTTCTGACTCCCTTTGTCAATCTATGTTCACTCCTTTCAAGTTCTTGCTTGTGCTTTTAATTTTTCTTTTCGACGACCACGCAATCGAGAATAAATTGAAGTTGTTCTTCGTTGCGCCAATATTCGATTCGAGGGTGATAAATAAATCCTTTTATGCTGTTGTTTAGTTCTAAAAATTCTTTTGGTGCGGTGTTGAAGGCCAAGAGCCTTGAGTTATGTATTTTAATATAACTGTGTTTATTGTCTTTGCCGAGGGGATTAATTTCGATTATGTCAGGATTATTCACGGTGAAAAGTTGCGGCGCGGGGTTGTTATTTCCAAACGGGCCAAGCTGCGTTACTGTTCGCCAATCCGAGATCGAAATATCCGACGGCAAAATATTAATTACGGGTGTTGTTTTTTTCGTAACGATTTTTATATTTGTGAGAATGTCTTCAAGTTCTTTGCTGACTTCTTGCCAATTATCCATAAGGACAGAAAAGCCCGCCGCGTATTCATGACCGCCCCAAGCGTCGAGCTTGTCCGCAATTTCTTTCAAGACTCCTACAGCGTCGCCGCCTTCAGGAACTCTTAAAGTCCCGCGAATGATTTTCCCGGCGTTTGCAGGAGCAGCCAAGGCTATCGGCCTGTTATACTCCGCGCATACTCGACTAGCGACACCGCTCAAAACTCCGATGGGCCACGAATCGTTATATAAAACTTTTTGTTTAATCTTGCCACTTAAAATTCCGTCTTCAATTTGCCGCGTTATCTCTTCGGTTAAAGATTGTCGCTTGCGATTTATACGTGTCAATTCGTTCACGCATGAATAAACGGCTTCGTTGTTGCCAATTCCTAGCAATGCCCGAACGCCTACATCAGCCGTCGTAATTCGTCCGGGAGCGTTCAAACACGGAATTACACGCATAGATAAGTGTTCTTCGGTCAGTTGCTCTTTATTAAGTCCGAGGCAGTCTAACAAAGCGCCAAGACCGCGGCGAGGATTCGTCCTAATGAGTTTTAATCCGTAATGAACGAGCAAGCGATTTAGATTATGAAGCGGCATACAGTCAGCGATAGTTGCGAGCGCGACGAGGTCAAGCGAATATTTCAAAAAATTTCGTGAGATTATGTTTTCTTTGCAAGCCCAACACCATAGCACCGCGGTTGCACAAATTTTTTGTTGTTCGCCGGCGTCCATATTAATAGAAGGATTTACGACCGTCGGAATCGTAATTTGTGAAGAAACTGAATGATGATCGAAGACAAAAATATTAATTCCTGCGGCTTTGAGCTTCTCTAGCATTTCGGAATCATTCGTCCCGCAATCGACTACAACGAGAGTGTTACAGCTCCATGAAACAAGCTTATCAAGAATTTCAGCGTTTAGTCCGTAACCGTGAACATCTCTTCGCGGAATGAAATAACGAACTTGCGCGGCTTTGTTGCGGAAAATTTCCATTGCTAGCACCGTCGAAGAGATTCCGTCAGTGTCATAATCGCCATAAACTAAAACATTTCCGAATGAGCTTTTAGACTCCCACAACTCCTTCGCGGCCGTGCTGCCTTCTCCTAAATCGAGATTGGCAAGTTGTTTTTTGAAATCAGGATTCATAAACTCACGAAGAAAATCAAGATTTTTATCCGCGTGAAGCATTTTCAAGACGCTGGCGACGAGTGGAGGACAAGAAAGTTCTTTTACAAGCTCCTGAACTTGTTCATCAGGTTGAAAAATTTTTATATCTGAAGTTAAACACGTCGGGAGCATTGGCTTTGCCTCCTGATGAAAAAATAATTTTGCAAGAGATTTAGACATTCTGATTTCATGACGCCGGATTCGATTTTGCAGACATGATTTAATCTTGAGTCATTGAGAATGTTGTAAAGAGTTCCGCCCGCGCCGGACTTGAAATTATTTGCACCGTAAACGACGCGCGAGATTCGAGCATTCACGCAAGCACCGGCACACATAGGGCACGGCTCAAGAGTTACATATAAAATACAGCCGGATAAATTCCAGCGATTTAATTTTGCTGCGCCCGAACGGATTGCGATAATTTCTGCGTGTTCTGTTGGGTCTGTGGCTTTATGGTCGCTGCCGGAACTTAAAATTTTATTTTCATGGACTAGCAACGCGCCGACAGGAACATCACCACGATCGAAGGCTTTGCGAGCTTCATCAAGTGCCGCGCTCATAAAATAATTATCATTGGGAGTCATGGTCTAGTAATTCCCGTTATCATAAAAATTATCATCTCCATTTTTTGGCTTTTCATTATACACGGGCAAAAAAAATGCGCCCCGAAGGACGCGATTAATAAAATTTTTTTTAGAATTGCACAAACGCGGGAGTGTCTGCGGGGGCGTTCAAAAATTTCTTGAGTTCGTCATCGAGTTTCAGGAGTGTGATTGAGAAGCCTTCCATGTCGAGCGACGTCATGTAATTGCCGACGAGAGTTTTTGCGACTGTGATTTTCTTTTCGTCAAGAACAGCTTTAACGTGTTTGTTCGCAACAAAGAGTTCCATTAACGGAGTGCCGCCCATGCCGTTGACCATAACAGCGACTTCATCACCGGCATTATAAATTCCTTCGGCGAAAATTTTTGTGAGCAACTTGTCAGCTATGTTGTTGACGTCAGAAATTTTTTCGCGATGCGTCCCGGGCTCGCCATGAATTCCGATTCCGATTTCGATTTCGTCATCAGTGAGTTCAAAACTGACTTTGCCTGCCGCGGGGACTGTGCAAGCGTTGACGGCCATTCCCATTGAACGAACATTAGCGATAACTTTTTCTGCGACGCGTTTGACTTCAGCAAGTTCTAAACCGGCTTCGGCTGCTGCACCCGCGATTTTGTGAACGAAGACCGTACCGGCGATCCCTCGGCGGCCTGTTGTCCAAGTGGAGTTTTCGACAGCGACATCATCAGCTACGATTACTTGCTCAACTTTGATTCCCTCGTCGCGAGCCATATCCGCGGCCATTTCAAAATTCATAACGTCGCCCGTGTAGTTTTTGATGACGAGCAAAACGCCTTTGCCACCGTCAACAGCTTTGACGGCCTCG
>CAJORD010000069.1 GCA_905236605.1 uncultured Synergistales bacterium
AACGCTATTCGGCTGTTGGCCAAAGCGGCAGCAGTCAAGGCCGGAGAGCGAGTTGATGTTGACATCGTAGAAGACTAGACTAGGGACTGACTTCAAATTAACGTAAGTATAATAACGGCGTTCCCGGAATTATTCGCCGATTTTTTAACCACAACTATTCCGGGGCGTGCTGTATCTAAAGGGCTTGTCGGTGTGAACGTCGTGAATTTTCGCGATTTCGGCCGCGGCAATTATAAACAGCTTGATGATTATGCTTTCGGTTCGGGAGGAATGGTTTTCGCCGCTCCACAACTGAAAGATGCTTTGAACTCATTGAAGCCGGGGTTTGTCGTTTATCCTTCACCGCAGGGAGTTTTAATTAATCAAGAAATAATTGAAACTCTAGCTCATCAAGAGCACGTTATCATAATCTGCGGTCATTATGAAGGTATCGACGAGCGATTCACTGAAAAATATATAGATTTAGAAGTTTCTATCGGTGATTGCGTTTTGACCGGCGGCGAGATTCCAGCGATGTTGATAACTGACGCTATGTCGCGTTTAGTGCCTGGCGTCGTTGGAAAGGGCAAAGCAGTTATAGAAGATTCGTTTTATCGCGGAATGCTTGACAATCCGAATTACACAAGGCCGGCAACATGGGAAGGTCTTGACGTACCGGAAGTTTTATTATCCGGCAACGAAAAAGAAATTTCCCGCTGGCGTCGACGTGAAGCAATTCGCAGAACTCTGACGCGAAGACCGGATTTAATTTCGCGAGCTTCAATTCGTGAATATCTTTCGGAAAAAGTCAGCGTCGCTATAAAAATCGAAGATTCAAATTTGAATTTATCAGGCATTGTCGAGCTTTGCGAAGCGTATAAACTCGGTCGGCCTTTCGTGGTTGCACATGATAAAACGCTGCGCGAAGACATTAAAAAAATTTGCCCGGGTGCGAAAGTCCTTGGAAGTTTCAAAAAAGTGCTCGAAAAATCTGAAGGAAATGTTTTAATCGTAAAAACCTCCGGTGGCGCGGTCATAAATTCGCTCCATACTCTTGAGATTAAACGCAGATGTCTTGAGCATGACGGAGAAATAATTTTCGTCTTTGCTCAAAACGATTCGGCACTTGATGAACTTAACGAAAAGAACGAAATTACAGGCTATCTTTATGAACGGGATATTAAAATTCCGTTAGATATGAAAGTCGGGATAGCGTTAGATAGGCTCTTAGGAAGTAGGAATTAGGAGTTAGGAAGCAGGAACTGTAAATAAAATCTCTAACCCTTGATTCCTGACTAAAACTAGAAGGGAGGAGAAAAAATTGAACGCAGTTGACTTAGTTCAGAAGAAGTACTTGCGAGGCGAAGCTCTGCCGGAGTTCAGACCGGGCGACACTCTGCGAGTACACGTTAAAATTAAAGAAGGAACGCGTGAGCGTATTCAGGTCTTTGAAGGGATCGTTATTGCTAAACAGCATGGCGGACTTGATGAGACTTTTACGGTCAGAAAAATTTCAAACGGCGTTGGAGTCGAGAGAATTTTCCCGGTTAATTGCCCTTCGATCGACAAAGTCGAAGTTACACGTAAAGGCAAAGTCCGACGCGCGAAATTATATTATCTGCGTAAGCTCAGCGGAAAGGCTGCAAGAATCAAAGAGCGCAGAAAATTCACACAAGAATAAGATTTTTACAATTCCCCTGCTTTCGAGTGGGGGAATTTTTTTATTCAAAAGTTGTATTTTGTACAGAAAATTTTACCCCCCCCCAAATTGGCAAGGGAGGTTTTATTGTGTTTTAGTTTTGGTATTCTGGAACGAGTTTTCTAAGTAAGGGAAGTGCTTCGGAAGGATTTCTAAGCGCGTATTCAAGCGTTGTATCGAGCTCTGAATCTATAATTTTTTTGCCGGCTTTAATGTTGCTCTCAAAAATTTTTGGGTGCAAAGTTCCATGCACGGAATTCTCATCGTAAAATAATTCTTCAAAAAGTTTTTCGCCCGCTCGCATTCCTGTGAACGTTATGTTAATGTCTTTATATGGCTCGTAACCACAAAGACGAATTAATAACTCCGCCATCTCTTTTATATTAACCGGTTCGCCCATGTCTAAAACAAAAAGCTCGCCGCCGTGGCCAAGTGCTCCCGCCTGAATTACAAGACTGACAGCTTCGGGGATTAACATAAAATATCGTCGCATGTCCGGGTGTGTAACCGTAACAGGCCCGCCTGCCGCAATCTGTTTTTCAAATTTAGGAATTACACTTCCGCGACTGCCTAAAACATTTCCAAATCGCACGGCCATATACTTAGTTTCAGGGTAGTTATGCTGCTCGTGTTCAAGAATTTTTTCGGCAAGTCGTTTCGTCGCCCCCATGACGCTCGAAGGGTTCACGGCCTTATCTGTCGAAATCATAACCATACGTTCAGCGTTATGCTGTCCCGC
>CAJORD010000070.1 GCA_905236605.1 uncultured Synergistales bacterium
ACTGCACGGCCTGTTTAGGCGGAGTAAAGTGATCATGTATGATCTCCGGAGGTCGTTGCTTGCTTCTATCGGCCATTTTTTCATCTCCTTTCTATCTATATCGAATTTTCTCCTAATTAAAATTATAACGTAAGTGCGAAAGTAAAAAACCAGCGAATTTGAATATTTTTAATTTTCGTCGATTAGCGGGCATTGCCGAAATTGTGAATTCGCTTGCCGTGGGTGTTTTGCTCAAAAATAAAAATGTCCGAGTTTATCCTTTTAGGACATTTCGATTTTTTGCTCAAAAAGTGCCACAAAGTCAGTAAAATAAGGTACTGGGAGGCCGTGTGTCGGTCGCGGTCAGCCCGCTGAGCCCGGAATTTTTCTAGCGACAGAAATTTTAATCTTGCAGGGGTTCAAGTCGCTTGCCGTGCGGCTTTATATTCAACCCCTGCAAAACTAGTCAAAAGACGCAACAGGAGAGGAATTTTTCATGAACGCCAAAAAAGAACGAGAAGATTTTTACAACAAAAAAGTTTCTGCTATAGAAGCCGCGAATTTTCTACGACTTCCTGAACGCACTTTTTACAAACTAGTTGAAGATGGTGCTATCCTTAAAGTTAGCGACGGCGAGTATATTTTGGGCGATGTCGTTCATTCATACTGGCGGAGTCAGATGGGGAAGAAGGGCTTAATGATTGCTAAAACTCGCCTAACAAATGCTGAAGCAGAATTGCGGGAACTGGAATTAGCTGAACAACGCGGCGATGTTATCCGAAAGTCCGATGTTAGCAAGGCTTGGGCGGATAATGTAATAAATTGTAAATCCAAATTACTATCAATTCCTACAAAAATTGCGCCGGAACTTGTAGGGCAAGAGTTAAGGAATATCCAACAAAAGTTAAAAGGTGCGATTTATGAGGCGTTGAAGGAACTTGCAGATTATGACGCAAAACAATTCCAACAACCAGAAAAATAATTTATGGCTACCGCCGCCGGATTTAACAATTTCTGAATGGTCAGACACAGAACGAAGAATCCCGCCAGAAGCAAGCGCAGAGCCGGGGCAATGGCGAACATCACGCGCTGAATACCAACGCGAAATTATGAATGCCATTAGCGATCCTTTCACTGAAAGAGTTATAGTGATGACAGCGGCTCAGGTCGGTAAAACTGAAATTATACTAAATACAATCGGCTATTTTATTGACCAAGAACCCGGCCCGATTTTGTGTTTGAATCCGACGTTGGAAATGGGCGAAGCGTTTTCAAAGGACAGACTTGCGCCTATGATTCGTGATACACCGGTTTTGCAAGGCAAAATTAAAGACCCACGAAGCCGCGATTCAGGCAACACGTTACGGCATAAAAAATTTTCAGGCGGTCATATTACAATCGCCGGAGCAAATTCGCCCGCGTCATTAGCATCAAGACCGATTAGGATTCTGTTATGTGACGAAGTTGACCGTTACCCGATTTCTGCGGGAACTGAAGGCGACCCTTTGACGCTTGCAATGAAAAGAACACAAAATTTCTGGAACAGGCGTATAGTGTGGGTATCGACTCCGACTTTGCGAGGAATATCGAGAATTGAAAAGGCTTTTATCGCGAGTTCGCGTGAAGAGTGGTGTGTGCCATGCCCAACTTGCGGCGAGTATCAGCCGTATTCATGGGAGCAAATTGTATTTAAGGACTTGCCTGAACCGGTTATGAAATGTTGCAAATGCGGGGCTATTCACAATGAGATTGAATGGAAAGCAGGGCAGGAGCGCGGTAAATGGATAGCCGAAAATCCTGATGAAAAGAAATATCGCGGCTTTCATATGAACGCTTTTGCGTCCCCGTGGGCAACATGGCGCGGTTTAATTGAGCAATATCAAGAAGCTTTTCGCAATGGCGAGGAAGAATTAAAAGTCTGGTGGAATACAGTTTTAGGCTTGCCGTTTGAGACTACGACCGGAGCAATAGAAGTAGAAGCTCTTGAATCTCACCGCGAAAAATACAACGCTGAACTTCCTGACGGCGTTTTAGTTTTAACATGCGGTGTTGACACGCAGGACGACAGGCTTGAATGTGAAGTTGTAGGGTGGGGAATTGGACACGAAAGTTGGGGAATTGAATACAGAGTTTTTTACGGAGACCCCGGCTTAAAAGAAGTCTGGCAGGCACTTGATGATTTTATCTCAAAAACATGGACTTATGCCAACGGTGATAAACTTGGATTATCTTGTGTTTGTATAGATAGCGCAGGACACCATACCGACGAGGTTTATAAATTCTGCAAACCGCGAGTTCGACGCAATGTATTTCCGATTGTAGGACGCGGCCGCGAAGGTATGCCTTCCGTAAGCAAGCCTAGCCGTAACAACAGACGGCACGTTGTATTATTCACGCTTGGC
>CAJORD010000071.1 GCA_905236605.1 uncultured Synergistales bacterium
AAACGATTTCCATTCCGCGCCCGCCAAGAACGTAAGACGGCCTGACCATGACGGGATAGCCGATTTTATTCGCGATTTCGTGAGCCTCTTCAAGAATTGACGCGGTCCCGGATTCGGGCATCGGGATTCCTAAGTCGTCCATGACGTTCTTAAAGCGTCCTCGGTCTTCGGCCAAGTCGATAATTTCCGGCGACGTTCCTAAAATCTTAACGCCGTTTTTCTCAAGCTGCGACGCGAGATTTAAGGGAGTTTGTCCTCCGAACTGCGCAATAACTCCCAAAGGCTTTTCGGCTCTGTAAATGCTCAAAACGTCCTCAAGCGTCAAAGGCTCAAAATATAATTTGTCGGAAGTGTCGTAATCGGTCGAAACGGTTTCGGGGTTGCAGTTAATCATAATCGTTTCAAAGCCGAGTTTCTTTAACGACTGCGCAGCGTGAACGCAACAATAATCAAATTCAATTCCCTGACCGATTCTGTTCGGGCCGCCGCCTAAAATCATAATTTTCTTGTTGTCTGACACTTCATTAACTGCTTCAGGAGCGTTGTAGCTTGAATAATAATAAGCTCCGTTTTCAGTGCCGCTGACGTGTACCGCGCTCCAAGTTTCGTTGACGTCAAGAGCTTCGCGGCGTTCTCTGATTGAATCTTCTGAAACGTCGAGAATTTGAGCGAGATACTTATCGCTGAATCCGTCGCGCTTGGCCTTAATCAAAATTTCATCAGGCGGAAGCGTGCCTTTGAACGTTAAAATTTTTTCTTCTTCGTCAACGAGTTCTTTAATTTGATTCAAGAAATATTCTTTCACGTGCGTGAGTTCAAAAATTTCTTCGACGGTCGCACCCTTGCGTAACGCTTCGTAAATCACAAAGTATCTTTCACTATTTGGATATTCGAGCAGCTTCAATAAATCCGATTTTGAAAGCTCGTGAAATTTTTTCGCGAATCCGAGGCCGTAACGTCCTTTTTCAAGTGAACGAATTGCTTTTTGCAAAGCCTCTTTGAAATTTTTGCCGATGCTCATGACTTCACCGACTGCGCGCATTTGAGTGCCGAGTTTGTCTTCAACGTCTTTGAATTTTTCAAACGCCCAACGCGCAAATTTAACGACGACGTAATCTCCGTCGGGTTTATACTTGTCGAGAGTTCCATACTTGCCGCATTTAATATCGCTCAACGACAATCCCGCGGCCAACTTCGCTGACACAAGAGCGATCGGGAAGCCCGTAGCCTTCGACGCAAGAGCCGATGAACGAGAAGTTCGCGGGTTAATCTCAATTACAATCACGCGATCCGTTTTAGGGTCGTGAGCAAACTGAACGTTAGTGCCGCCGATAACGCCGATATGTTCAACGATTTTATAAGCCATTTCCTGAAGTTTAGCCTGAAGTTCTTGCGAAATCGTGAGCATAGGCGCAACACAGAACGAGTCGCCGGTATGAACTCCCATAGGGTCAACGTTCTCAATGAAGCACACGGTTATCATGTTGTTGTCTTTGTCGCGCACGACTTCAAGCTCAAGTTCTTCCCAACCTGAAACAGACTCTTCAATTAAAACTTGATGAACGATACTTGCCTGTAAGCCGCGCTCACAAACTGTTCTTAATTCGTCGCGATTATAAACAAGTCCGCCGCCTGCGCCGCCCATTGTGTAAGCTGGACGAACGACAACCGGATAATTTAATCTTTCAGCGATGTTCAAAGCCTCGTCAACAGAATAAGCGACTTCGGAGCGCGCCATTTCGATTCCAAGTTTATTCATGGTCATCTTAAATTCTATTCTGTCTTCGCCGCGCTCGATTGCGTCAGCTTGAACACCGATTATCTCAACGTTATATTTTTTCAAGATTCCGGCCTTGTGAAGCTCCGCGCAAAGGTTCAAACCTGATTGCCCGCCTAAATTCGGGAGCAAAGCGTCAGGACGTTCACGCGCGATTATTGCTTCGAGGCGTTCGAGATTAAGAGGCTCTATGTAAGTTATGTCCGCCATTTCGGGGTCAGTCATGATTGTAGCCGGGTTGGAATTTACGAGGACGACTTCATAACCGAGCGAACGCAGAGCCTTGCAAGCCTGTGTGCCGGAGTAATCGAACTCGCACGCCTGACCGATGACGATAGGCCCGGAGCCGATTATTAAAATTTTTTTCATGGTACTAATCACTTCTTTCAAACTAAAACAAAAAATAAAGACAAAAAAAACGAGGCAAGGAGTTTAATCCTCACCTCGTAATTATAAAATAATTTCTTTTTTAGTTACTCTTTAATCTGAAGCGGAACATCGAGCGATGCGGCTGCTTCTTGTACAGCCTCGATTAGCTCTTCAGTTAAGGCTTCGACATCTTCAGATTTAATTTCTTCTTTAATTTCTTCAGCCGGTTTTGCCTCTTCCGCAGTCGCCTCTTCAGGTTTAGCCTCGTCTTTAGCTTCTTCGCTAGGCGTTGGCTCTACCGCAGGCGCGGCCTCTTCGGGAGTTTCTTCCACTTTTACTTCTGCTGCTTCTTCTTTTGTTTCAGGCGCGGGAATTTCTTCGGGTTTTGTTTCTTCTGTTTCTGCCTTGGCTTCTTCGACTTCGACAGGCTCAACCGCCGGGACATCTTCGGATTTTGCTTCAGGCTCTTCAGATTTAACTTCTTCTTTCACTTCGTCGTTTTTAACTTCAGGCTCTTTTTCTTCGGCCGCGGGAGCTTCTTCAGTTTTTGATTCTTCAACGACTGCTGCGGGTTCGACGTCCTCACTGACTTCTTCAATTATAATTTCAGGTTCTGGCGCGGGTTCTTCGTCAGGTGAAACTGCTTTGCTTGCGAATAATTCCGCGTCGTTAATCACAAGATTGGCTTTTGCTTTCAAAGTTTCTTCGTACTCGGCGAGCCTCTTGCGCTGCTCTTCTTGAGTTAAAAGCGCTTTAATATCTCCGCTGACTTCTTCATAAGATTTTGTCGTCTCGTCAACATGGCTTGTTTTCATTCCTACAGCGAAATCAGAACTTGAAACCGAAAATACTTCGCTAGGTTCGGCAATGTCAAGCGACGCGAGAATATTCAGTGTTCCCATTCTAAGAGCGCTTGCGGGCAAGAACACGGGTGCTTTAGTAATGTTCACGATGTCGCTAGATTCGGCCTTGTCTTCGGAGGCGATGACGTCCCAACTTGCTCCGCCTGTGATTTTCGCTCTGAAGGCTTCGGCGTCCTCGCTAGTTTTGAAGTCGGCCATGTGAACCATAAAGCCTTCCGGCTGCGTGTAGAATAAATTTTTCATTGAGTCATAAAACTCTACGGCTTTGTCTTCGCTGATTTCGATGTCGCCGATAGCGCGCGTCATAAGTTGATCTACAGCGATCTGTCGCGCCAAGTTGCGTTTATAATCTTCAACTTTTACGCCGGCTTGCGCGAGAGCCTGATAAAAAGTTTCGCGCGTCGGATAATAAGTGTCCGCGTAATTCTTCATTACTTGCTCGGCTTCGGCGTCAGAAACTTTGATCCCCTGCTCGTCAATCTCTTTTATAAGTTGCGACTCAAGGACAGCTTGGTCAAGAACAGTCTTATAAGCCGCTGCCATGTCGAGCGACGCTGTATTACGTGTGCTTAAAGTGCTGAGATAATTTCTAAGTCTCTGATCCAATTCCGAACGCATAAGCGAACGTCCGTTAATCTGTGCGACTTCATAATCATTCATTGAGCCATCGGCATTGCGTGAAGGAGTGCGGCGCGTGCCTCTGCCTTCGTACATCAGAAATGTAGAGAGCAGAAACGCTACTACAATGATAGCCATAACCCATTTCATTTGTTTGCGCAGAAAATCCAACATAATAAATTAAAACCCTCTCTCTTTGATTTTAGATTAGGAGTGAGGAGTTAGAAGTGAGGAATTTTATTTTTGTTCCGTCATTCCTAATTCCTAATTAATTTTTTCTCCGTAATTTTTACGAAAATAAATTTTAGCATATAGTTTTGAAAATCACACATCACTTAACGACTTGCCGATTTTAATTTGAACTTCTAAGTGTTCGATTTCGCCGCCGGAAGATTTCATTACGGAGCTTAAAATTTCTGCGAGTTCATTTGCTTCAGGTTCTGGACATTCACAAACTAAAGAGTCATGAACTTGTAAAAATAATTTTCCGGGGCAACGTTTTGCAAATTCAATCATGGCGCGCCGTGCAATGTCTGCCGCAGTTCCCTGAATCGGCGAATTTATCAAAGCTCTTTCGAGCGCCTGACCGCGTACGGGAATTTCATCAACGGGCCTTATACGGCCAGCTAAAGTTTTTGAATATCCTCGTTCGATCGCTTCTTTGACGCTTTCATCTAAGAAATTTTGAATCCCCGGCAACGCTTCAAAATATTTTTTCATGATTTCGCCGGCTTCAGTTCGAGACACACTAAGACGTTCAGCAAGTCCGAATGAGCTCATGCCGTATAGCAAACCGAAATTAATCATTTTGGCAGCGCGCCTAAGTTCCGGTGTAACGAACTCCGGAGCCGTTCCGAAGACCCACGATGCCGTCTCTGTGTGAATGTCGCGTCCGTTTTTGAAAGCGTCGATTAATTTTTCTTCGCCGGACATGTGAGCGAGGACTCTTAATTCAATCTGTGAATAATCTGCTGACACAAAAATATTTTCGGGAGTAACTGGAATTAAGCCGGATTTAATTTTTTCTGCCCAGTTTCCATAAGCGGGAATGTTTTGCAAGTTTGGATCTTTGCTGCTAAGCCGGCCGGTGCCTGTTGACGTTGGCAAAAATGTAGTGTGAATAATACCCTCTAATCCTGCGGCCTTTTGCAATGGCATGACGAATCCCGAAAGCATTTTTGTTAATTCACGATGTTCAAGGATCATGGCTGGCACTTGGCCATTCGGGAGCTTCGCGAGTTTTTCAAGGACGGCCGCGTCAGTTGAGTAAGATTTGCTTTTAGTTTTCGATTCGGGTTTGAAGTCAAGATGTTCAAACAGGAGCCAAGAAACTTGCTTCGGAGACTTCAAATTTATTCTTACGCCGGTGATGTCAATAACTTCAAGTTCGATTTTTAAAATCTTTTTTTCGAGTTCGTCTTGAATAATCGAAAATTTTTCAGGCTCAATCCGAACGCCGTGAGCTTCCATTTGATTTAAGACTGGGATCAAAGGCAAGTCGATTTTAGTCATTACATCGTGAAGATCTTCATATGAAAGAATTTCGCCCTCGAGTTTGGCGGCCATCTCTTCGAGTTCTTGCTGTGTTTTCAGTGCGTCGTTTAGAGCTTGAAAATTTTTCTCGGCTATATCCGGGTGAAGCATATAATACGCTGTCTTTAAGTCCCAAATTCTTGGAGCGTTCTCAAATTTTGAGGGTGTGTCAAGCAATTCTGATTTTAGATTTCTTGTGATTAAATCACATACTGGCGCTACAGGCTGAATAATTTTTTCATCTTCGGATTCTGGGACGGTGTTAAAAATTTCTTCGCCGTTCATGACTTTTTGAAGAAGATTTTGAACTTTCGTGAGTGCTAAACGTTCAGCAATTTTCATCGCGCTTTCATAATCTGGAGCGGCGCTCATACATTCATCTAAAATTTTTTTATCCGCGTCGAAAACGTCAGCTTTTAATTTTGTGAGATTGTCGCGAATCCACAAAGCGTGCTCAAAGCCGCAGGCTCTTAATTTATTTTTGCTTCGAGTGTCTAGTGTTTCGATGTTTGCAAAAATTTCTTCGAGACTTGGGAACTTCGCGAGAAGTTTTTTCGCCCCCTGAATGCCAATGCCTTCGACGCCTTTTATATTGTCAACGCTATCGCCGACTAACGCTAGATAATCCGGCATTGATACGGGCATGAAATTATATTCTTGTTTGAAAGCGTCAGTGTCGTAAATCTCCGCGCCGCTGATCCCTTTATCGACCATGCGAAGAACTGTTACCCCCGTCCCAACAAGTTGAAATAAATCTTTGTCCGACGTCAACACGACCGCTTGATGTCCTTCACGATGGACAAGAGACGCAAGCGAAGCTATAACGTCGTCCGCTTCGACACCTTCGCGTGAAATTATTTTTAATCCCAGATAAATTAAAAGCTCCTTAAGGAGCGGGAGCTGGATTCTGAAATCGTCGGGAGTGGGTTTTCTTGTGGATTTGTAATCGGGAAGGAGCTCATGCCGGAAAGTCTTGCCCCCGGCGTCAAAAACAATGACGGTATAATCGGGCCTCACTTCGTTCAAAACTTTATAAAGCATGTTTATCGAGCCTACTAACATTCCTGTTGGTGTTCCATCAGGAGCGCTAAGTTTTGCTTTGATTAAAGCGTAGTAGCCTCTGTAAGCGAGGCCATGACCGTCGATAATTAAAAATTTTTTTTCTTGCATTATTCTTGAATAGGGGCTGGGTGGCCGAACAAGAAACCTTGTGCGAGGTCGCAGCCGACGCTCTTGAGGAATTGCAACTGCTCAATCGTTTCGACACCTTTTGAAAGCGCAGGAATACCTAATTTTTTCGCCATGTCTATGACGGCTGCGATTATTATGTTTGCGCGTTGATTATCTACTGCTTTAATCATGTCCATGTCGATTTTAAGACCGTCAAGCGAGAAATCTTTCAGGACTTTCAGCGACGAGTAGCCCGCCCCGAAAGCGTCCATCCAAACTTTGAAGCCGTGTTCGCGAAGTCGTTCGGCCTCATGCTGCATTGCTTCCATGTCGACAGCGATTAAACTTTCAGTCAGTTCAAAACGCAATAAATCGGGCGAAATTTCATTTTTGCTTACGGCGTCTTCAATAACTCGAACGACATCGGTTAATTCAAAATCGAGCCTTGAAAGATTTAGCGACACAGGCACAGTTTTTTCACCGTTCTTAGTTTGACGACGCAATTCTTCGCAGACTTTATTTATAACGTAAGTGTCAAGTCTGTGAATTAAATGCTGCTCTTCAAGAACGTAAATATAACTTGCCGGTGAAAGTCGTCCGTACTTAGGGTCTTCCCAGCGTGTCAGAGCTTCTACAGAAGCAGTTTTGTTAGTCCTGACGTCGATAACGGGCTGAAGGTAAACTTTTATTCTTCCCTCTCTTAGAGCCTCATTGAATGACGCGACTATATATTCTTGAAGGTGAGCTTTTTCATCGAGCTTGCCATCATAAACGCTCGTGATTATTCCGTATTCATATTTAATACTGTCGCAGGCGAATTTTGCACAGTCGCAAATTACGCTTGTGTCGAGATTTTGATCTTTAATTTCATAAATCCCGGCTTTCATTTCGACAATAACTCCGCGACGAATATTATTAATTCTCATACTCATTCGCTTAATTCGTTCTGATAAGTCTTCTTTAATGGTGATGACGGCAAAATGATCGCTTTCAAAACGAGCGATAAGACCCTGCGGGAATGAATCTTGCAAAATCCTAGCGATTGATTTCAGCATTCTGTCGCCGCCTGCGAAGCCGTAAGTTTCATTATAAGTATGAAAATTTCTGATGTTGAAGTAAACGCATTGAGGTTTTCCGCCACGCTTTAAGAAGTCTTTAATTTTTTCAGGGGCTTGCTGTCTGAAGCCTTTCAAGTTTAGGAGGCCGGTTAGTTCGTCGATGATATTGGCGGCAGGTTCAGGGAATGTAGTTTGGCCGGAAAGTTCCGTGAGATTGTCGCGAAGGACCATATCGTGAAGATAAACATAAAATAAATCTCCGAGTTCTTCATCATGGACAAGATGTCCCCAGTCTTCGATTTTTTTAATTTTACCGTTTTTGGAAATTATTCTGTAAGTTACATAGTCGTAGCCTTGTGTAGCAACGATTTGTCTTTTAATTATATGTTCGACTTCTTCGATGTCTTCCGGATAAACTATTGTGGAAAAACTTCCGCCTGTGAATTTCATGAAGTCTTCAATGGATTCGCATTCAAAAATTTTAGCAATTTCATCGCTTGCGAAGATAATTTCTTCAGTCTCGTTATCTTTATAGACAAGCAAGGCCCCGGGCATGTTTGCTGAGATTTTTTCGAGGGTCATGCTGTCATTCGAGTTAAACATTATAAAAAATTTCCCTCCTGTAAGGATTATACTTTTATATATCGGCAAAAAGTCAGAAAATTTTTGCTTACTTATCCTGATTTAATTGTATCTAACTTCTAATTTTCAAATTTTCGGGTAGATATTTTGCAAGAATTTTTTTCAGCGCTACTAATTTCATAGGTTTGGGCAAGTAATCATTAAAGCCGAGCGATATATATTCTTCTCGAAGTCCCGAACCAGAATTTGCCGTCAGCGCAATATATTTAGAAAGTTGTGAAGGGCCATCAAGTTCTCTTGCAGCTTTTAGAGTTTCTACACCGTCCATGCCCGGCATCTTATGGTCAAGGAAAATAATATCGTAATGATTGGTCTTTAGGAGTTCTAAACAGTCTTCGCCGCTCTCTGCTGTTTCGACTTGAGCTTCCGTTTCTTTCAACATTCCTTTAACGACGACAAGATTAACAGGCGTGTCATCGACGACTAATAATTTTGCTTCCGGACACGTGAACGGCCGATCGTCTTCGCGAGCGACACCGTAAACATTTTCATTTTCCTGCGCGAGCATCTTTTCATATTCGCCAATGGTGCCTAAGAATCCTTCTTGCGCAAGTAACTGCGGGATTTCCATCGTGAAGACGCTGCCTTTGCCATATTCACTTTGCGCGGAGATTTTGCCGTCCATAAGTTCCACAAGATAGCGAACGAGAGTAAGTCCAAGCCCGGCGCCTCTGATATTTTGAGTTTCGTTTAGATTTACGCGTTCAAAAGATCTAAATAATTTTCCTAAATCTTCATCTCTAATTCCGATTCCGGTATCTTTGACGGCGATTACCAAAGTCGTTATCGAATGACTATCCGGAATTGCTGTTATGCTCAACTTTATAGAGCCTTTCTGCGTGTACTTTATAGCGTTGTCAATAAGGTTATCTATAGCTTGCCTTACTCTGTCTTCGTCGCCATATAAATGTTCTGGAATTTCTTTATTAACATCAAGAACAAATTCAAGATTTTTCTCGCGCATGACTTCAGAATGACTGTCTTCAATATCGCGGATCATTTGCCATATATGATAGTCGGCCTTATAAAGTTCCATTTTGCCCGATTCGATTTTAGAAATGTCGAGAATGTTATTAATGATAGCAAGCAAATGATTTCCGGCGCTTCTGATGTCGAGTGCAGCCTCATGAATTTCTTTATCTTTGCTTTCTTTTAAAATCATCTCATTCATTCCTAAAATGGCATTCATTGGCGTGCGGATTTCGTGAGAAGTGTTTGCTAAGAAGTCGCTCTTGGCCCTCGTCGCGGCGTTCTTAATTCTTGTTGAGCGTTCGACTAAAACGCGAGTTTCTTCAAGCTCTTTCTCTACGGTGTGCATTCGTCTGTATGTCGGCGACTCGTAATAGAAAAACGTAACGTATAGAACTATACACGAAACAGCATTCGTAAACAAAACCATTCTTATAAACATGGCCTGAACAATATTCGCGACGACTAGAAGCCCGATTAGCGAATTAAGAAGAATATATTGTGATTTTGCCGCGTAAGATTGTTTGTTAGAAATCTGAAGCCAAAGAGCCATAACAGCGAAGTAAAGAGTGTAAACGCTCCGCCATAAAGTGTTATAAGGGCCGCTTAATAATCCCCCGTCCGACGTAATTATAAAAAAGAATCCGCCAGTCCCGGGGACAGCGTTCATAATCAGCATGACGAAACTAGAAAACAATAAAACTTTATTGAACGAATCAAATTTTTTGTCTTCAACTTGAACGTAAGCTTCTACATAGCGCATTAAAGCATAAGCGTTAAGATAGACAGTCGCGTGATAAAGGGTCTGCGCGGCCAAGTTTATGGCCTCTCTATGTCCCCAACCGTCAACAAGAAGTGTAGAAATAACTTCAAGCAACGTCGTTGTAAACGTTGTAAAAGTAAGAAGCCTGAAACGCCGATTCATTTCGGCTTTAGTCGCATAACGTGAATACATGAAAATTGCCATGACCGCCAAAAACGGCAGCACGGTAACTTCGATCCATATGTTAAATCCATATGTTAGCATTTATGCAGCTCCCTTCCCTCCCTGTTGCACTTTCTCGGGAGGAATATATTCTAAGAGCATGTCTTCAAGCTCTTTGCCATTGACGGGTTTGCTTAAAAAGTCATCAAATCCATAAGATAAAAGTTCCGCTTGAACTCCGACAAGAGCGTTAGCCGTGCAGACTATAATTTTTGCAGAAGCCCCCGGAGCTTCGGGCATCTTCTTGATATTGTCGAGAGTTTGTTTGCCGTCCATTCTGGGCATCATGTAGTCCATTAAGATAACGTCATAAGAATTTTGTTTGACTTTCTCAAGGCATTCTTCACCGGATTCAGCTTCATCAATTTTAATTTCAGTTTCTTTCATCAATGAGCGCAAAACTACTCTGTTCATGTCGTTGTCATCTACAATCAAAACTCGCGCTGTAGGAGCTTTCCAAACCTTTCGAGCTTCTTTCTTTTTGTGCCCAGAATCGTGCTCAAAATCTCTTAAAGTCTTTTCGCCTGTGATTTTTTGAGGAAGGACTACATGGAACGTGGAGCCGGTTCCATAAGTTGAAGTTACTTCGACGCTTCCGCCCATAAGCTCAATAAGTCGCCCTGTAATTGCGAGGCCGAGGCCGGTGCCTTCGATGTTGTGAGTTTCCTTCGCGTCGATTCGGCTGAACGACTTAAACAACTTCGGAATGTCTTCGGCGTGAATGCCTATGCCCGTGTCCGTAACCGTAATATGAAGAACTATCAAAGACGGATCGTCGCCCTTAACGCCCGTTAAAACGAACTTGACGCTGCCCTTCTTTGTATATTTCACGGCGTTATTCAAGATGTTGACCATAATTTGATGAACTCGGATTCGGTCGCCGAAGAGTTCATCGGGCAACGAGTCATCAATCTGCGTAATATATTTCAAACCCTTCTGTTCGGCTTTTAGTTTGACCATGTTGTCAACATCGCGAAGGACTTGGCCTAAGTCGTAATTATCGGCCGTGAGTTCGAGATGTCCAGATTCGATTTTCGAGAAGTCGAGAATATCATTAATAATATGTAACAAAGTGTTGCCTGCGCTCTGAATGTCGCGAGCGTATTCGTAGATAGGGCCTGACTCGTATTTTCGTAAAATCACTTCGTCCATTCCCAAAATCGTCGTTAAAGGCGTTCGGATTTCGTGGGACATGTTCGCGAGAAACTCTCCCTTAGCGGCGTCGGCGGCTATAGCAGCAGCGTTGGCTTCGTCAGCGATTGCCTTAGCCTTGCGAAGACGTTCAAGAGTTCGTTCGAGGTCTCTGTATGCGGGAGTTTCAAGCAGGAAGAAGAAATAGTAAGCGTTTACAGCTATTATTATAAAATGCACCGGAATTTCAGGGAATAACTGCGTTTGAGCCGTTTGAACACAGACGCATACGATTATATTTATGACTAGCGCCCACATTTGCCCTTTCGTGAAAGCCCGACGATAAATATAAAGTTCCAGCCATGTCCACATAGACCATAAAATCGGGAAGCCGAAATCAAGAATAGCGTTTAAGTCGCCGGTGATAATTTCAGCACGTTCCAGAGAGACTGAATAATTTGCGCCGGTGAGCAATCCTATCATTTGAAGATAAAAATAAATTCCCAAAGTTACGTTCTGGGCATAAAACATTCTTCTTTTTGCGGGAGTCTGACCGCCGAAGCCGCCAATGTATTTCATAAACATGAAATAAACTACGCCTTGCGAAATTTGCCACATTATTGCGCAAAGACATTGCGTCCTTATTGAAACGCCGCTTCGCTCCGACATAACTATTACAAAAAACAAAACTTCAAGTAAGCCCGATAATGTCGCTACGTAACAGTAACGCAGAAGACCGCGTTTTTCTGAAGAAGTTCCAGAATATATAATTTGAAGATACACACATAAAATTACGCTTAGGAAGAGTACGGCAATCTCTGACTCTATTATGTAACTACTTTCCAAAATTTATATTTCCCCTTCGCTCGAATTTTTTAATTTATTTTTATGAGAGACAACGCAAAATTTAATGTTAGGCGTTAAAAAATTTTTAGCAAAGTATAACAAGAATAAATAATTCTTGCTAATTTTTTCAAAAATTTAAGTGATTAATTATAAAGAAAAATGAAAAATGTGATATTATTCAGGCCATGAAAACACAATCAATCAGGGATTTTATTTTAGAGCCTGACCGCCCGGGCGGAAAGGTTATGGCGTTATGTTTCTGTACCTGCGGAACTTTTTTGCTGCTTGCAACTTTGGCATTAAGTATTATGAGATTTGTAGCTGGAAATTTCCAAGCAGGGTGGGGTTATGTCGTCCTTTGCGCATTATCGGCGGTGATATTGTGCTACTCAATTATAAACATTAAACACGGGACAATCGAAAAACTTTCAAAACTGGCGATGCCTTTTGTCGTTATTGAATTTATTTTTGGATTGACGGCGTTATTTTTCCTTGATGGCGGAATTAATGGAGGAGTTCCGATATTTTTTATACTCGCTGTCGTTTTAACTCCGTGTTTCTTTGAGACTAGCGACTCTATTGTTTTTCTTTGCTTGGAGATTTTAACTTACTCTCTCAACGTATTCTTTTCTTATCATTATCATTACGCAATCGTTGATGAGTATGTGAAGCCCGGCGATGTTGTCTTTCCGATTTTAATTGTTACAGCGATTCTAGGTGTCTTATGTCTGTTCTACAATTATTCTTTTAGGAAGCAACAGAAGCAGCTCGACTCGGCAATTTCTGAAGCAAATTCAGCGAATGAAGCAAAAAGTTCCTTCCTTAATAGTATGTCCCACGAAATCAGAACACCTATGAATTCTATTTTAGGAATGAACGAAATGATTCTCCGCGAGGAGGACCGGCCGGAAATTCGTGAGTATGCTCTCGTTATTCAGCGTAGCGGCAGGGCGTTACTTGGAATTATTAATGACGTTCTGGACTTCTCGAAACTTCAAGATAAGAAAATGGAGATTATGCCCGTTCGTTATGATTTAAGCTCTTTGATTAACGACTTCGTGAACATTGCGGCCGAACAAGCGAAGAAAAAATCTCTTACGTTCACCGTGAACGTCGATAAAACGATTCCGAGAATTCTTGACGGCGACGAATATCATATCCGTCAAGTCATGACGAACATTCTTAACAACGCGGTCAAATATACAGAGCGCGGCGGAATCACTCTCACGATGGGATTTGAAAAGCTCGATTCTTATACGATTCTCTTACACTTCGCCGTTACTGACACCGGCATAGGCATAAAGTCCGACGACATTGAATATATCTTCCAGCCTTTTGAACACATTGAATCTTCTCGAAGATTTAACGCTGACGGCTCTGGCCTCGGCCTTTCAATCGTTCAAAGACTGCTTACACTTATGGATTCGGAACTTAAAGTTGAAAGCGTTTTCCATAAAGGCTCGACATTCTCATTTGATGTCAAACAGACCGTCATTAAATGGGAGCCGATCGGCGATTATGAAAGAGCGTTCTCTGTCGCTAGCTCGCACCAGGGCAAAAAATTCATGCATTCGTTCCAGGCGCCTGAAGCTAAAGTTCTCGTCGTCGATGACGCTGATATTAACTTGATGGTCTTCTCGAATCTTTTGAAGAAGACGAAGATAAAAATTGATACGGCGTCGAGTGGCCTCGAAATGCTTCAGATGGTCAGAATGAAACATTACGATATGATTTTCCTTGACCACAGAATGCCCGGCATGGACGGTATAGAAGCGTTCCATAATATGAAAAAGATGACCGAGTGTCTGAACTTAAACACGCCGGTCGTAGCGCTAACGGCAAATGCTGTTCTTGGTGCGCGACAGTTATACATGGACGAGGGATTTAGCGATTATATTTCAAAACCTATTGACACCGTTCGACTTGAGCAAGTTTTGCTTGAATATCTTCCGGACGATTTAATCATCAAAGGCGAAGATATTGAAATCGAAGACGATGCCCCGAAGCCAAAAGCGCCGAAGAGTGAGCCAAGTTCTACATATAGCGAGCCTACAGTTTCTGAAGAACCGGCGGAAGCAGAGGAAGAAGAAGCCGAAGGCGACGAGTACGAGAAATTTAAGAATATTGAAGGCATTGACTTTAACGCGGCTGTAACGAACTGCGGGAGCGAAGACACTTTCGTTCAAGCGCTTGAGATTTTCTATAATTCGTTAGACAAGAAGGCCGACGAAATAGAAACTTACGAAAAAGAAAAGGACATCAAGAATTACACCGTTAAAGTTCACGCTTTGAAGAGCGCGGCGCGACTTGTGGGAGCGTTAGACTTGTCAGCGGACGCGAAGTATCTTGAAGAATGCGGCGACAAAAACGACGAGCACGAGATCGAAACAAAAACTCCGGCGCTGCTTTCAAAATATCGTTCGTATAAACCAATTCTCGCAAAAGTCTTCGGAAGCAACGATGAGCCGGATATGTCTTTGCCTGAAATTCCAGTCGCTGATCTTCACGAGATGTACTCGCTGATTAAAGGCTTTGCGGCAGATTTCGATCTTGATAACATTGACCGAATGATGGAAGAGGCCAAAAACTTTAGAGTTCCTGAAGCCGAGCGCGAAAGATTTGAAAAAATCAAAGAGTGTGTTACGAACGCGGACTGGGGAACTTTAGAAGAATTGCTATAATTTAATCAAAGATTACAAATGAGGGATTAGGATTTTTTAATCTCTCATTTATTTATAAATTTTTTTATAATATTGATAATCTCCAAGGAAGGAAGAAAGAAAATTGAGTAAGGTATTATTCATAACCGAAAAGGTGAGTTTTATATCTGAAGGTATTATCAATCACCTTAAGGCTCAAGATTTTGAAGTCCTCACCGTCAAACCTGATGTTACAGCGATATCGAACTTTCTCAAGGAAGACAACGGCAATGACGAAGAAGCCATTGACCCGGAAGTTGCAGCTCTCTTAACTCAGGAAAGCGGTGAAGGCGAAGGAGCTGCTGCGGCTCCAGAAGAAGAGAAAAAAGACATTCCGCGAATTTTTATTCTTTATCTTCAGGGCGAAGATAATTTGATGATTGATGTCCTGGGCTATATTAAAGACCTTGTTGAGGACAGGGGAATCAGATTTTTTGTTATCGGCACGCAGGAAGAAATTGACACAGTCATTGGCAAGAAAGCTGATTACGTTGCGCAGCTTTACACTCGTCCGGTTGACCTTGGCGAGTTAATCAAGCGTATTCAAAAAGAGGGCGAAGCAGTTGACAAGCTCAAAGAATTTAAGAGTATCTTGATCGTTGACGACGATGCCACGGCTTTGCGTTCAATGAAGAATTTGCTTGCGACACATTATAAAGTTCTCGTAGCTAACTCCGGTGTGAACGCAATCACGATTCTTGCAAAGAACAAAGTAGATTTGATTCTGCTTGATTTTGAAATGCCAATCGTGAACGGCCCGAAGGTTCTCGAAATGATTCGCTCCGACCCGAACACCGCAAATATTCCGGTTATGTTTTTGACGGCCAAGGGCGACAAGCGCAGCATTATGGAAGTTTTGAGATTTAAGCCTGAAAAATATTTATTGAAGACAATGTTGCCCAAAGATATTATTGATAGTATCGACGAGTTTTTCAAGACAAAACGCTAAAAAATAAATTTGCTTTCATCATCAGAAACACTCCTTTCTCGAAAGTCCCTTTCTTGAATAAATTTAAGAGAGGGATTTTTTTGTTATAATAATTTTCACGAGGGGCCGGTAGGCGAAGACAGGGCACCTATGCGGGGATTCCTCCTGTGGGAAGTCGGTGAATTAATTTGGCTTCTAAGAAACAAAAAAAGAAGTGCAAAAGCCGAAAAGAGACAGTGAGGAAGGTGATCCGCAAGATTATTCTTTTCCTTACTGTTCTCGCTTGGCTGATGAACTTCGTTCTTACAGCGGTACTGCTGTGGGATAGGTTTATCGGTTAAGCCGGTTTAATTTCTTAATATATAGGGAACAACTCCCCTCAATGTTGTCCCTATTTTATCACAGAATATCCGAGGCGCTTTAATGCAGTCTGATTTCTTCGCCAGCCGGGCACGACTTTTACCCACAAATCTAAAAACACTCCTAAGCCCGTCGCGTCCTCTATGCTTTTTCGCGACATCGCTCCGATTTTCTTAATCATTTCGCCGCCGGAACCAATTAAAATTTTTTTCTGTCCTTCAGTTTCTGTGATTAAAGAAGCGCGAATATATAATTTTTTTCGGTCGGGATATTCTTCGGGGCTCTTGTATTCGTCAATCTCAACTGCGACGCAGTGCGGAACTTCATCATGCAGCGACATTAAAATTTTTTCACGAATTATTTCGGCAGCCATAAATTTTTCGGTCGTGTCCATCAAAATTTCTGGGTCGTAAATCGCTTCGCCTTCGGGAATTAGCGGCAACAGAGCCGACATTAAATTTTCAATTCCTCGATTTAATTTTGCTGACACAGAAATCTTTGCTTTGAAGTCGTGAAGATTTTCATAAAGTTTGAAAGTTCGTTCAGGGTTAGCACGGTCGGCCTTGTTCGCAACCAAAATCACAGGCAACGACGACGGCAAAATTTTTGCGAGTTCATAATCATCGGGCTGTAATTTTTTCGTCCCGGCTTCGACAAGCCACAAAACTACATCAGAATTTTCAATGGAATCTAAAATAGAATCGTTCAAAAAAATTCCGAGCTTATCTTTTGAATTTTTAATTTTATAAAGTCCCGGTGTGTCCGTGAAAATTATTTGCGCGTTGTCGTCATTATAAATGCAGCGAATTGAATTTCGAGTCGTCTGGGGCTTAGGTGAGATTATTACGGCCGGGGTTTTTAAGAGCGAGTTTATTAAAGATGATTTGCCTACGTTAGGACGGCCGATTAATGATACGATGCCACACTTCATTTAATAATCCGGGTCAAGCGTAAACGAATGAGGCAATAACTTTTTAAGTTCATAGACCTTCGCGCCGTCTTTTGAAGCCATAACTACGAGCATGTCTTTATTAAATTCCATCAGAGCTTGGCGACACGCACCACACGGAGGGCAAGGCGTCGTGAAATAGTCATCGCTGTCCTCGTGAGAACCTACCACAGCAACGGCAAGAGGATTTTTTTTACCCTGCGAGACCATGATAACAACTCCGGCACGCTCGGCGCATATCGTTACACCGTAAGAAGCGTTCTCGACGTTGCAGGACTTTATAACTTCGTCGTTCTCGAAAAGCGTAGCCGCGCCGACATGAAAACGAGAGTAAGGGACGTAAGCTCTATCTGCGGCCTCCCGAGCCATTTTCAAAAGCTCTTCTGGAGAAATTCTTTTTGAAGGCCAGTTTTCTCTTGCTGACATAAAATCTAATAACCACCTTAAAAAATTTTTGGATAACTTAAATATTATTCTAACACTGATTTCTAAGTATTATGTTCGTTGACTAAAAAAAGAAATTATATTATTTTATCCACAATCCAAATTAAAAATTCACAAAAAATTTTTCACGTCCATTCTTTATAAATCTAAGGAGGTATTATCCCGTATGAGCAAAAAACTTGTATCTGAACTCATAGTCGATTATCTTGAACGCAGGGACGTTCGTTATATTTTCGGCCTGTGCGGACATACCGTAATCGGAATGCTTGACGCTCTTTCACGCAGCAAGAAAATCAAATACATTTCCAACCGTCACGAAGCCGTAGCTTCAACCGCAGCCGACGGTTACGCGCGTGTAACTCACAAAGCGTCGGTCGTTATGTGTCACCTTGGCCCCGGAATCACGAACGTATTAACCGGTGTAGCGAACGCGGCCTTCGATTCGATTCCTATGGTCGTGTTCGCGGGCGACGTTCCGAGCTATTACTATGGCAAACACCCTCATCAGGAAGTCAACATGCACGGCGACGCGACGCAATACAGAATGCTTGAGCCTGTCTGCAAACGTTGCTGGCGAGTTGATGACCCCGAAGCGTTACCTGACATTCTCGATAAGGCTTTCAGACTTGCCGAATCAGGACGCCCCGGCCCTGTTTTAATCGACATGCCGATGGACATTTGGTCACGCGAAATTGAAGAAGACCTCTTTGCGCGCACGTATAACGACAGCCACGTTACAATGAAACCGGCGCTTGACCCGGAAGCAGCGAAGTCTATCGCGAAAAAATTAATCGAAGCTAAGAATCCTGTTATCCATGCAGGTGGCGGAATCTTACTTGCGCAGGCGTCA
>CAJORD010000072.1 GCA_905236605.1 uncultured Synergistales bacterium
ACGTAGAGATTCGAACTCTAGGAACGGCAAGCCGCTCAGTTGATTTCGAGTCAACCGCCTTCGACCACTCGGCCACGTCTCCACATGTAATAAATGATGTGAATATTGATTGATTGACGGCCGTTATTATCCGTTCAAAATTTTTTTTTGTCAATGGCAATTTAGATTTTTAATTTGAAACTTGTAAATCGAATTTTTAAATTCAAAATCGTGTTCGTGAGTTTGCCTCCTCACTATTTAATTTAAAGATTTTTGTAGTGACCAAAGTAGTGAACAAAATAAAATTCTCCCGTCCAATAAACGAGAGAATTAATAATTTAATTTATTATAGCAAATTTTTAATTGCGCGTAATATAATTAAAAAAAATTTTTGAAGGGAGCTTGACAGCTTTGAATAAATTCGTGTACAATCACGAGCCACGAGCCACGAGCCACGAGCCATAATGTCGTTTTAAAATTTTTCACGAATCTTTTCAAAATTTCTTTATCGATTTTTCTTGCATTAGTTATTCTCAACGCGTTCTGTTTCCTCTATTATAACTTGCATCAGCATCACATAGACCCCGACGGCGCTACGGATTATCGCGCGGATTCAAAGACGTTTACTTCAAAAATGACTGAAGGGTTTGCGTGGGGATTTTCAAACAACGAAGGCTATTATAACGATTTCGATTATAAAACGGGCATGAGCATTGATATTTTGGTCATGGGATCTTCGCACATGGAAGCATTACAATTTCAAACAAAATACAATGCTACAAAAATTTTGAGCAAACTATCTCAAAAAATTGCATACAATCTTGGAATTTCAGGACATAATTTTTTAACATGCGCTTCAAATTTAAGAGCTGCTGTACAAAAATATAAACCCAAATTTGTGTTAATCGAAACGGCTACGGTGAATTTTTCCGAGAAATCATTGCGAGAAGTTTTAGAAGGTCGCCGTGCAAAAATTCCAGCTTACGATAAAGGCGTGCTTTCAATGCTGCGAAGAAATAACTTTTTTCGACTGATGTACGCGCAATTCTTCCAAAACTTTTTCAAAACTTACATAGTTGGCATACAAAAATCTTCTCCTGCCGTTGCAAATGATAATGGAACAATGCTCACAAAATTGTTAAATCAAATGTCTTCAACCGTTGCAAACGCCGGCGCGAAATTAATAATCGCGTATCACCCGTCAGTCTCATTAACTAAAGACGGCTCATTAAAAATCGAAGGCGATCCCGAAGCCGTGAGAATCTTCGCTGAAGCCTGTAAAACAAACGGAATTTATTTTATAGATATGAGCGAAAGATTTTTGCGTGAATACAATGAAAATTACACTTTGCCATATGGATTTTTTAATTCATCAGTCGGCAAAGGTCATATGAACAAGGACGGACACAGAATGTTTGCCGAAGAGATTTATAAATTAATGCAAAGGATAGAGGCTGATTAATCATGTTGTTTACTTCTCCAGTATTTTTAATTTTTTTTATTGCGGTGCTTGCAGGAGTTGCGATAATTCAAAGATTTTCCACAGAGCGAACGAAACAATTTTTTTTGTTAATCGCGAGTTATTTTTTCTATGGTTGGTGGGATTGGCGATTTTGCTTCTTGCTTTTATTTGTTACGTCGGTGTCGTATATCACAGCGTTGTATTCAAATAAAAAGGCCGTATATGTTTTTGGTGTAGCAGTGCCATTAGTTGTACTTGGAATTTTCAAATATTTTGATTTCTTTCTTGAATCATTCGGCTCAACGTCAACATTAAAAATAATTTTGCCCGTTGGAATTTCGTTTTACACGTTTCAAGCCTTGAGTTACGTTATCGACGTTCATCGCGAGAAAATCTCTGTCGAGAAAGATTTTATAAAATTGGCGTTGTACATAAGTTTTTTCCCGCAGCTTGTAGCAGGGCCGATTGTGCGAGCATCTGATTTTTTGCCGCAACTTCACGAGCCTTCGCACAAACTTACAACCGAAAATTTTTTAATGGGAATACAAATTATAGCGATGGGATTTTTTAAGAAAATTGTATTGGCGGATCATCTTTCTGTCTTCATTGATGATGTTTTCAAAGTTCCTGTGGCGTTTCATTGGGCTACAATAATTTTGGCGGTTGTGTCGTATGCAATGCAAATTTACTTTGATTTCTCTGGATATTCAGATATTGCGATAGGCTGCGCAAAATGCCTTGGCTACGAGTTTAACGTGAATTTCAATTTGCCGTATATATCCAAAAGTGTAACGGAATTTTGGCGACGTTGGCATATTTCATTATCGACATGGCTGCGAGATTATTTGTATATTCCGCTCGGCGGCAATAGATGTGGACGTGTTCGACAGCTTGCAAATTTAATGATTACAATGTTGCTAGGCGGCCTGTGGCATGGCGCAAATTGGACATTTGTATTTTGGGGCTGCTTGAACGGAGTTGCGTTGTGCGCTGAAAAACTCCTCTTAAAACCTGATATAAAGAGCCCTGGAACATTAAAGACGCTTGCAAAAATTATTATTACAACTTCATTTATTTCGTTTACGTGGATATTTTTCAGAGCGGAGAATTTTTCTGACGCGTGGGCAGTCGTGCGCGGGATTTTGACGCTTCAAAATGGAATTGCACAGCCGTTTTTGTGGTCTTTCGTCGCTGGTATTTTGCTGATAATTTCTGAAGTTGTATCGACATTGAGAGCGCATAAATTAAGAATTGAAGTATGTGGATTTACTCCAATCCTTGATTTACGAACAATAAGTGGGCAGACTGTATTTTTTACTTTTGTGGGATTAATCCTTGCGCTTGCATTCACTGGCGAAAATCCTTTTGTTTACTTTCAATTTTGATGATATAATCGCGCGTAAGACTAAATCGGGAAATGAGGTTAAAATTATGCGCCCAGCTGAAATAGAAAAAGAGAGCATGAGGATAATTGAAAATGAAATTGGCGAATATTGCGGTCTTGAAGAGAATTTAGCAATAATAAAGCGTGTAATTCATGCGACGGCGGATTTTGATTTTTTAGATAATCTATATTTTTCTGAAAATGTTGTAAAAATAGCGCGCGAAGTCCTTAAAAACGGCGCTACAATCGTAACTGATACATTAATGTTAGCAGCTGGGATAAGTAAAAAATACAATCTAAAAATAGTTTGCAATGTAGCTGACGAAAGTATAAAAAATGAGGCTGAAAATCGCGGTGTTACACGTTCTATTATAAATATCGAGCAAGCAGTTAAAAATTTTCCCAATGCAATTTATGCAATAGGTAACGCGCCTACAGCATTGATACGACTATGTGAATTAATTAACAATAAACAAGCTAATCCAACGTTAGTAATTGGTGTACCAGTTGGATTTGTAAACGTGATTGAGGCTAAGCAAATGTTAGACGCTATCGACGTTCCTAAAATTATAGCTAAAGGCCGTAAAGGCGGGACTACGGTAGCATGTGCAATAATAAACGCGTTATTGTATGGTCTTGACTAAATGCGTTTTGGCTTTACGACTGGAATATGCGCGGCAGCTGCTGCGAAGGCTTCAGCGATATTTGATCATTGCGGCGAAATTGTAAATACTGTTTGTGTAAAAAATTTGGAAAATCACGAATTTGTTTTGAAAGTGCTGCATGAAAATGAAAAATTTTTCAGCGTTATCAAGGATTCCGGCGACGATAAGGGCGATATAACTAATGGAATAAAAATTTTTGCACGTGTCGAAATTTTAGATACAAACGGAGAAATTTTTTTTGAAAATGGCGGTGGCGTTGGTGTTGTAACATTACCTGGATTAAAAATTTCAGTCGGTGAGCTAGCTATTAATCCTGTTCCGCGTGAAATAATTCGCCGTGCTGTGCGTGAGATAATTCCAAAATCTTCAATGAAAATTACAATAAAAATTCCTGAAGGTGAAAAAATTGCATTAAGGACCTTTAATCCGCGACTAGGCATTATAGGCGGACTTTCGATTTTAGGAACGACAGGATTTGTGAAGCCAACAAATGAAAAAGCGTTATTGGATTCTCTCACATTGGAACTAAGTATGATTTTTGCACTTGGTTTTCAAGAGATTTATATCACGTTCGCAAATAGTGGAGAGGCTGCTTTACGTGAGATTTTTTTGTTAGATACTCGCAACGTAATACAATGTGGCAATTATATTGGATATGTCATTGATGAGGCTGTACGACTTGGATTTAAGCACTTAATCATCTGTGGACACCCGGGAAAGTTATTGAAAGTTGCGGCAGGCTCCTTTAATACACACAGCAAAATCGCAGACGGAAGACTTGAGGCTCTTTGTACACATTTAGCATTAGTAGGCGCTGAACGTGAACTTATACAGCAAATTTTTAATTCAAATACAACGAACGAAGCGATAGAAATTATCGAGCAAGCTAATTTTAATTTTGTGTGGGATAATATTGCGAATATAGTATCAAAAAAATGTCATCAAAGGACGTCTTATAAGATGAAATTTGATGTGTTTTTAATTAATACCAACGGAGAAATTTTAGGGAAATACTATGATTAATGAAATTACAGTTGCAGGCGTGGGAAGCGGCTCAGAACTTACTTTAACTCCAGAAGTAAAAAATACTATTGAAGGAGCTGATATTATTGTATCAAGTTTGCGATTTTCTGAATTAATCCCTGCAAATAAAGAATTTATCCCACTTACAAAAATTCAGGATACTTTTGTCAAAATACAAAATTATTCTGGAAAAATTTTAATTTTAGTATCAGGCGATCCTGGATTATACAGCCTTTTGCCTTTAGTAAAAAAATTTTTTCATGATACAAATATAAAAGTATTGCCGGGGCTAAGCTCGTTACAAATTTTGTGCGCTTATGCTTGCGAAAATTGGAATGATGCTAAAATTTTTTCCGGTCATGGAAGAGAATTAAATGTTGGTGAATTCCTCAACTCTGTTGAAAGAAATCAGCGCACCATTTTAGTTTGTGACAAAAAATTTTCGCCTACTTGGGCATGTGATGAATTAAAAAATTTTGAATCTATCGAAGTTTTTATAGGTTCAAATTTAGGAAGTCATGATGAAATTTTTTTACATGGTAAGCCTTCAAATTTTTTATATAAAACTTTTCCAGAGCTTTCAATCATGTTAATAAAAAATCATGATATTTACTCATTTAATAAACTTTTTTTGCGTAACAGCGATTTTTTACGTGAAAAAGATATTGTAATTACAAACGAAAATGTGCGTGCTGCAATAATTTCAAAATTGGAATTAACGTCCGACTCCTTATTATGGGATATTGGAGCCGGTTCAGGTTCTATCAGCATTAACGCGACTCTGTTAAATCTTTCAATGCAAGTGTATGCAATAGAAAAAAATACCCAAGCTGTAGAGTTAATTAAAAAAAATACAGCTAAATTTCATTTACATAATATCGAAATTCATGAAGGATTAGCAAGTGAAATTATTAAAAATCTCCCTATACCATCGCATGTTTTCATAGGCGGCAGCGGCGGTGAAATGAAACAGATTTTAGACTTTATTACAAAAATACAATCTTCACTTCGCATAGTCGTTGCGTGTGTAACATTGGAAAATTTTAATCTCGCATATGAACTAATGAAAGACATGAAAAACTTTGAAACTACTCAAATTTCTGTGACATCATCACGGCCTCTTAATGACGACTTAACTTTGATGAAAGCAAATAATCCAGTTATGATTTTGTGCGCTGACATATAAAAAGACCGGCTATTAACCGGTCAAAATTTTAATTGATTAGTCGTTAATTTGCCGCCCGTAGAGCCGACATCGACAGTCTTAACAGTCGTATTGCCTGATAGATTCAGAGTCTCAAGATTATTCCTTGTAGGGAGCGTAACTGTGTTAATAGTTGCTTGCGTCAAATCCAAAGCTTCAAGATTTGTAAATCCTTCGAGCAATGTCGCTAAATCTTCGATATTAGTATCGCTAGTAATTTGAAGATTATTTTCTGCCGCCTTTTGTTCGGGCGTCATGTTGTTGATTTCATCGACCGTTGCTAGTCTGGCTACGCTAAGCGTTATCGTTGCTTTTGCCTCGCCTGCGGTGTTCGTGGCCGTTATTTCGTAGGTAAAATTTTGTCCGGCTGTTGACGTTGCTGGCGTTCCGCTGATTGTGAAATTCAAATTATCGCTTGCCGCCGCGCCTGTTACGCCGCTCGGAAGCGTTCCGCTCGTTGACCATCTTAAATTGCTCCCGGCCGTAGCTCTGATTGTAAGGCTGGGATTATTGGAAATATGCAACGTGTGCAGCTGCTGGATAGTGCTGAAATCGGCGGCCGTTAAATTATATGCCATTCTATCGGCGTGAAGCTCGAATAATGTTGTCGGGGCAACCGAGAGCGGAATTTTTGTCACGGAAATATCTAAGTGGGAAAGTTTTTCCAATCCGGCAAGGCTCAACTCTGTCATATTCTCGTTATTTTCGACACGCAGGTATGCAAGATCAGTATTTTGCGTTACATCTAAGGTCGTTAGATTATTGTCATTCACATACAAGTATTGAAGAGCCGTTAAGCCGCTGACATCAAGAGTCTCAAAATTATTACCTGAAACATCAAGCCTTGTTACAGTTGCTGGAATTGTCGGCAGTGTCGTTAATTCGTTGCCCGCGAGTATAACATACTTTGCATTTGTCGGAATGGCTGGCAGTGTTGTAAACTTATTGTTTGCAAGAGTTACGCTGGCATCGGAATATTCCGCCATTGTGGCCGGAAGGGTTATGGAAGTCATAGCGTCGCCGGAAAGTTCAAGTGTACGCAAGTTAGTGAATTTGCTAACGTCAAGCGTTGTTATTCCGTTGACCATTGCATTAGCGTAAAACTCTTCTGGGTTGCCGCTTCTTTCTGTGAGTGTGTCAATCAGTGGCTGTACACCAATCTGCGTGCCAGAAATGTTAAGTGTTTCAATACTAGCAAAGGTCTGTCCTTGCGATGTCGAGTTCCACTTTATTTCTTTCAAAGTTGGGTTGCCCGAAACGTCAATCCTAGTAACGTATATAGTGAATTCACCGCTAAGATCCAATGTCCACTCGTCTGTTCTTGTTAGGTTGGGGCAATTAAAAGTTCTCAAAGAGGCACCGAGAGTTGTTGCGTTCAGAGGCCCTACTGCTTTTATGCCTTCAGCATACAAATAAGCTATTCCGAGTCTGTCAGAAGCTATAACGGGAAGCTTAACAGTAAGCTCCGGGTTGTTATAGCAACGCAGTTGGCTTACAGGAAGCTCGCTCAAGTCTAACTCGCCTTCAAGAGCGCAATCATAGCACCAAATAGTACCCAAGTTAGTGCAGCCTTCGACGTTCAAATAGGTCATGTTAGAATTGCCGTCGCACGTCAGATAACTTAATGAAGTGAGGCCGCTGACGTTTACGCCTGTTAGCTCCTGACCTGAGCAATCTAAGTCTTGAAGTCGCGTGAAGTATTTAACACCCACAAGACTTTTGATGCCCTTATAGCTGCTAGTGCCACTTTCATAATATTGATTCTCTCGAGGACATACTGATGGAACACAGGATCGGGGAAGTTTCGCTCATTAATTTCTACGCTGTCGCTAGCTTCTGTTACCCCCCAAAGATTACGAACGCGAACAAGCATACTAAAACGCTTGCCCATAAATTTTTTAACCGCATAAAAATTCTCCTTTCAAAAATTTTTTAGGAAAAGTCAGTTCCTGGAAGCAAAAAACTTAGCGCGATGTTTTTAAAACTTTTATCACCCCCTGCTTATAATTGGCCGCTACTATAACATGAGTATTTTATTTTGTCGAATAAAATCGCGCGCCAAATAGCAGAGTGCCTATTCGCACCATAGTGCTGCCTTCGAGGATTGCTAGCTCAAAATCGTCGCTCATTCCCATTGATAATATCGGCATGGTCAGCCCCGTTGAAGCTCTTGCGTTTTCAATTATTCCGCGTAGCTGTGCAAAAGAATTTCTGATTTTCTTTTCATCGTCAGTAAGCGGCCCGACTGTCATTAAGCCGTCTAAACGTAAATTTTTTTGTGTTACAACAAAATCCAAAAGTTGTGAAAATTTTTCCGGCGCAACGCCTGATTTACTCACTTCGTCTGACGTATTTACTTCAATCAAAATTGGAATTTGTTTATTAAGTTCGTCGGCTATTCTGTTAAGTTTTGTTGCTAACTCGATCGAGTCAACGCTGTCGATACAGTCAAAAATTTCGACTGCTTTTCTTGCTTTGTTATTTTGCAAATGTCCAATTAAACGCCATTGTATTTTTGAATCAGGATATGCGGCTCTTTTAGCTTCAGCCTCTTGAACTCTGTTTTCACCGAAAAAATCTACCCATGAAATTTTTTCTGCTTCGCGCATTTCCTCAACTGTCCTAGTTTTGCTGACGGCCGTGAAAAAAATTTTATCATTTCTTCCAGCTTTGATTTTTGCATTTTGGATACGTTCGTAAATTTCCTCAAAATTTTGTGTCATTGTTCACCAAATCCTTAAATTTTCGTCTTTAACATTGAATATAATTGAATCGGCATTCAATATCAATTTATTACCTGGCTGCACGCCTTTTTCTATAAAAAAATCACCTTCATCAGCGGGAAAACCTTCAATAGCGTGAAGTTCTGTGCTATTTCCATTTACAATAAATACCATGTTTTTACCTTCGCGCGTAATTACAGCTGTATCTGGCACCATAACGCCCTTTTGAACATCTGTAACTACACTTGCAGTAAAAAGCCTTGAGCGTAGTATATTAGGGGGGAAAAAAGGCAGCCTAAGATACACTTTTAATTTTTGCCCTGATGATTTAACTGCAACAACTTCGGCGCGGCGTTCTTTACCTTCAAGTTCAGTTCTTATCCTGATTGTGGGATTATTTTTATTATCCAAAGCTCTTGCTAATGATGGAGTTGTATCTAAGTAAGCTATACACCTTAAAACTTGCGGTTGAGGGATTAGTTTTCCAATAGGCTCACCACGTCCCAAAAACGTCCCATTTTCGATCAAAGATGCGGTGTTGAACTCAGGAAATGGCGCAAAGTCTGGCCATAATTTTGGATAAACCCAATTACCTTCTTGACCATCAAGAGCTGGATAAAAATATGCCGGATAAGGAGCACGAACAGGGACACCATCAAGTGCTGCGAGCATTTCTCCTTTAGATACATAACGAGGTCGTGGCGATGGATATGTAAAAATTCCATCTTGCGGAGCATAAATTAATTGTTCGTCCCAAAGTAAAATGCCGTTTAACGGCTGTTCTTCACTATAATTTGTGCTCATAGCCTCGATTAATTGCGGGGTTGATAATTTGTAATTTTCGTACCAAATTTTATAAACCTTAAATCCCATCATCATTATAAAAACAACAATGATGTAATAAATTATTTTTTGTATAATTTTCTTTTGTCGTCTTTTCATGCGGTTTTATTGCGCTCAATTTCAGCGAATGCATCATGACTATGAATACTCTCAAAACTTGTTACATTTGCAGAGTACCACAAAATTTTCTCTTCTTTATCAAGTTCGATGGCAAGCTCTCTTATAACGTCTTCAACAAATCTTGGATTTTCATATGCAGTTTCAGTTATAAATTTTTCATCTTCGCGTTTTAACAGCGTAAAAAGTGGCGCTGAAGCTGATTTTTCGATTAAATCAATTAATTCTTCGAACCATACAAGACCCTTACATCTAACTCGTAAAGACACTAAAGCACGTTGATTATGCGCGCCATATTTTGAAATTTCTTTTGAGCAAGGGCACAAAGTCTGTACATTAAGCGAAATTCCAATTACCATATCGAAATTTTTTCCAATTGCATAAGCGGCTTCGAGTTTAATATCACATTGCGAAAAACTCTCAATTCCTGATACAGGCGCCTTTTTACGAAAATAATATGGAAATTCAAAGCTCACCGAACTTTCAGAAGCCTCCAATTTTTGACAGAGCCTTTTAGTAAACGCTTCAAGATTTGACGGCGAAACACGTCCATAAAACTCTTCCAGCGTCTCAATAAATCGGCTCATATGAGTGCCTCTGTACTCATGCGGCAACATCACACTCATTGAAATTTTTGCAACTGTATTTTGAATTTTATTATCTCTGTCAAGCAAGATGACTGGATAACTCACGCCCTTTACACCAACACGATCAATTTGTATATTGCGTTTGTCAATTTCTTTTTGTACATCATGCATAAAATTTTTATTTTCCATGGAAATTTTTTATTTCTCTTTTGTAAGCTTCGATTCAAGAAATTCGGCTAATTCTGGGTTCGGCGAGGTCTTAGCAAGCTCCAGAAGGGTTACAACACTACCATCGTTTTTAGTGTATTTTGCATCAGGAGATATTTTTTCATACTCAATTTTTTTTCGAAATTCTTCGATTGAACCTGCGAGACATATTTCGCTAAAACTTTGATATTGCTCGTCTGACAAGTCTGTAACTTCTCCTGAAGTCTTTGTACTACGTGGTAAATTACTATCCGATGGAATTGGGACTTCAGCGTCCGAAGATTCTGCTTCATCTGGTATTAAATCCCCCATGCCGTTCTTTCTCAAAGCGTCGTTGATTACTGTATTTAGGATTTGCCCTAGAATAGTTGCGCCGATATTTTCCAATGTCGAATTTGCAAATGCCGTGGTTGACGTCGATACAACAACAAAAATTATTAACGCACACAAAAACTTTTTCATATAAACTACCCCTTAAAAATTTAATTAAAATCCGTTTTTCGCAGTATTACGCAGCTTGTGGCGGTCTCCCACACGTGAACTTCATACAAATTACAATTTTCACGTTTCACTTTCTCTTCTATTTCTTTCCAAACCCAAATTGCAATATTTTCTGCGCTGGGTTGTGCGATTAAATCGTTGATGTATGCGTGGTCAAGCCGTGTTATAACATGTTCTTTCACAATAGAAGCTAGTTCGCAAAAGTCCATAATCATTCCTTCAGAATCGGGCTGACCTTCCAGAACTACTTTTAATTTATACGTGTG
>CAJORD010000073.1 GCA_905236605.1 uncultured Synergistales bacterium
AATAAAATTATAAAAATCGCAACAACGAATTTATTACTCGTCGCCGAATTTTTCTTTAAGGTCATTTAACACAAGCTTCGCGACTTTATATTCAGCGCCGCGCCTTGTTCGATCGCTCTCGATATGCTCGAAACCGTTCATGTAAAGTCTTACTGTGAACTCCGGAGCATGAGACGGCCCTTCGACTTTCAATAATTCGTATTTTGGCAACGGCATATGACGCGCCTGAAGCCATAACTGCAACATCGTTTTAGGGTCATGTTCGGCGCCTTGCTCTTCGGCGTTTTGAAGAAATAATTTTTTTATAACGCGTTCGACCGGCGCTACTCCTCCGTCAAGAACGACAGCTCCAAGAACAGACTCAACAGCGTCCGCGCACATCGAGTGAGGCAGATCGCCCTTAATCGAACGTCCGTGAAGGAGCAAGAACGGAATGTGAAGAAGCTCGGCGCGTTTATAAAGCGATTCACTCTTAACGAGTTCCGCACGCATTTGTGTTAATTCGCCTTCTTTGGCTTCGGGGTACATTTTGAACAAGGCGCGGGCAATTATGAAACTTAAAATTGAATCGCCGAGAAACTCAAGACGCTCATTATTATGAAATAGTCCGTTCTCGCGTGAGAATGACGAGTGCGTCAAGGCTTCTTCTAATAAGTATCTGTCCTCGAACGAGTAGCCTAAATTTTCTTCGAGGGCTTTCAGCTTCGTTTCATCAAATACGGCCTTTTGTCTTCGAGGGCCGAACTCTTCATCAAATCCCGGCATATCGTTCAAACGCTAAAACGCCATTATGACCACCGAAGCCGAAACTGTTCACGAGTAAGCGATCGACTTTTCTGTCAACGCCTTTGCCAGTCGAGATAGTAACATCGCATTCAGGGTCAGGTGTCTCGTAATTCAAAGTCGGGTGAATGTAATTTTCTTCGATTGCCTGCATCGACGCAATGACTTCAAGACCGCCCGCAGCTCCTAAGCAATGGCCTATCATGCTCTTAGTAGACGTTACAGTGATGTTCTTTGCGTTATCGCCGAAGACGTGATTAATCATGCCCGCTTCCATCTTGTCATTAAGGCCCGTTGAAGTACCGTGAGCGTTAATGTAATCGACTTGCGACTTATCCCAGCCCGACATTTTCATAGCTTTTTCTGTTGCGAATGCCGCGCCCTTCGCTTCGGGGTCAGGGGCCGTAATGTGGCCTGCGTCGCATGAAGTCCCGTAGCCCGTGAACTCTGCATAAATATGCGCACCGCGTGCTAAAGCGTGTTCGAGTTCTTCAAGAACGACAACGCCTGCGCCCTCTCCCATTACAAATCCGTCGCGGTCTTTGTCAAAAGGTCGGCTAGCGTGTTCGGGGTCATCGTTGCGGGTTGAAAGAGCTTTCATTGAGGCAAATCCGGCAATGCTGATTGCACGCAACGCGGCTTCAGTTCCACCGGCGATTATGACATCGGCATCATCACGAACGATTGCGTGATAAGCTTCGCCCATGCTGTGCAACGATGTAGCGCACGCCGTAACGACACAAAGATTAGGGCCTTTAGCTCCCAAAACGATAGCGACGTAAGCTGTGCTCATGTTGCTAATCATCATCGGAATAAAGTACGGGCTGACTCGTTTCGAGCCTTTTTCAATCATAGTTTTGAAATTGTTGAATGAAGTTTCGATTCCGCCCTGACCAGTTCCGATATAGACACCGAATTTATAAGGGTCAAGCGCAGAAATATCAAGCTTTGAGTCTTCGACGGCCAATTTTGCAGCCGCTACCGCAAATTGAATAGCTCTGTCTGAACGCTTAGCCTCTTTGCCGGGCATATAAGCCGAAGGGTCGAAGTCTTTAATTTCTGCGCCGAACGTAACGGGACAATCGCCTAAATCAAAAGTCGTGATAGAGCCGATGCCGTTTTTGCCGTCGCGCAATGCCTGCCAATAATCTTTCTTGCCGAACGCTATCGGGCTCACTGGGCCTAAACCAGTTACAACTACTCTGCGTTTCTTGTCGCTCAAATTTTTCATCTCCTAAATAAAATTTAATTTTTATAATAAAAAAGAGGACGCCAACGACGCGCCCCCAATGTTAATAGCATTATCGAAGAAGCAGGAAAGTATTTTTTAATTCCTACCTCCTACTTCCTAATTCCTAACTAATTTCTTAGTCTTCTGCGCCGATTTTTTCAAGCGTGTACTTGAGAGCTTCGCCGACTGACGTTAATTTTTCTGCGTCCTCGTCAGGAATTTCGATTCCAAATTCGTCCTCGATTCCCATGATAAGCTCCACTATGTCAAGAGAGTCAGCACCAAGATCTTCGATAAAAGATTTATCTTCCGTAACCTGATCTTCTTCAACATCAAGACGGTTAGCTACGATTCCTTTAAGTTTTGCTACAACTTCTTCTTTAGTCATGTTAATTCACCTCCCTTACGAGATAGTTATTTTCAAATTTCACGGTATAGATTAAATCATTGTCATACCGCCGTCAACTGCTAAAACTTGCCCCGTTATATACGAACTCGTTTCGCTTGCAAAAAACGCGGCCACCTTAGCGACGTCTTCGGGGTTTCCGATTGTGCCGATGGGAATTGATTTTAAAATTCCATCTTTGACTTCGGGCTTTAATACTTCGGTCATGTCTGTTTCGATAAATCCCGGCGCGATTGCGTTAGCTGTGATTCCGCGATTAGCATACTCACGAGCTACGGACTTCGTGAAGCCGATTATACCAGCTTTTGACGCGGCGTAATTAGCTTGCCCGGCGTTGCCCGTTAATCCCACGACTGACGCGATATTAATAATTCGTCCGAAGCGAGCCTTTGCCATGTCGCGAATAGCTTCACGAGTGCAATAAAACGCGGCGTTTAGATTAGTGTTAATGACCGTCTGCCAGTCTTCGGGCTTCATTCGCATTAATAACGTGTCTCGAGTAACTCCGGCATTATTAACGAGAACGCTCACGCTTTCGCCGAATGCTTCCTTAATTTTTTTGAACAGCTCCGCGACTTGCTCATAATCGCTGACATCGGCTTTGAAAATTTCAGCTTTTCGGCCAAGAGCTTTGATTTCGTTGCAAAGTTCTTTAGCGGGCTCTTCGCTGTGATTAAAATTTATAGCGACATCAAAATTATTTTTTGCAAGCTCAAGAGCAATAGCGCGTCCGATGCCTTTTGATGCTCCTGTAACGAGTGCTAACATTTCTCTAACTCCTCGCGAATTTTTTCAAGTTTTTCCGGCGTTGCTCCCGAGAATAAATTCATGCCTTTCTTGCAGCGTTTAATCAATCCTGAAAGAACATCGCCCGCGCCGATCTCGAAATAATTATTAATTCCAAGATTGTCGGCCATGTAAGCTACGCTCTGTTGCCATAAGACCGGGCTGAAAGTCTGACGATAAAGAGACTCGCGAATTTCATCAGGATTTTTCACTGGCTTCGCGCTGACGTTAGCAATAATATCAAACTTTGCCGCGTTCCAAGAAATTTTTTCAAACTCGGCTTTTAATTTTTCGGCCGCAGGTTTCATATAGACACTATGGAACGGCGCACTGACATTTAATTTCACGCCGCGTTTAGCTCCGTAAGTCTTAGCGTTTTCGATTGCCTTGTCGATAAATTCAGAAAGTCCTGAAATTACGACCTGACCAGGCGAATTAAAGTTAGCAGCCTGAATTTCACCATTCGGCGCGATATTTTCACAGAGATTTTTCACGCCGTCTTCGTCAAGCCCAAGCAGTGCCGCCATAGCACCCTTGCCTTCGGGAACAGCTTCC
>CAJORD010000074.1 GCA_905236605.1 uncultured Synergistales bacterium
ATCCTTTGTGCCGTCCTGCGTCATTCCGACAAACTCAGGCAAAAGCGTGCTGACCGCGGCAAGCCCGAAATCAGTTCCGGCTTTCTTGATGTCGTCTTCTTTCCAGTAACGCATGACAGGCTTTGAGATTTTCAAAAAATCATAGTCGCCGGGAAAAATTATTCTGTCTTCTTTGTAATATTCTTCAAATGTTTCTTTTATAACAGCCCAACTTCTTAACGGATTGACTGGATATTCCGCGCCTGTTTTGGGATTTATGATTGTAAAATTTGAGTTTGGTCTATCTTTAATACTTGTTTGCTTAGTAAGGTCATGAAATCGCCACGGCCTGCCGGGGAAGTCCGGAGTTTCGTAATATTTTCGTTCTTTGGATTTTACAGCGGCTTTGAAGTCCGTGTTAGCGTAGCAAAGAATGCTTTCATAGTCCTGCGAAATTCCAAAAGGGACATCAGATTTTGCGGTTCGTTTTCGCCAAGGGATTTGAGCTAAGAATGAATTTCGACTGAAAATTTCATCACACAAAAGTTTTAAGTTACAAGCTTCACCGTCATCAATAGAAATGAAAATGCAGCCTTTACTAGATAATAATTTTTTTGCGAGCCGCAATCTCTTTTCCATGAACGCGAGCCATTTGCTGTGTCGATGAGCGTCGGAAGCGTCAACGTAATCATTATTATATTTCCAGTCTTTTGCGCCGGTGTTGTAAGGCGGGTCTATGTAAATGCAATCGACTTGTCCTTCGTATAAATATTCGAGGAGTTGAAGGGCGTGAAAGTTATCGGCTTGAATGAGCGTGTGCCACGAGTCGTTATTGTCGTTGGCGAACAGGGACGGCGCCACATGGCTGACGGAATCAATTTTCTTTAGATACGGATAAATCGGATCGCCCATTCTGACGACGGACACGAGGGAGTCTAAATCAAATTCGGCGGTTTGTTGGTCATTTTGATAACGTCCCTTCGTTTTAAGAAAATTAATTTGTGAGTTTCGAGATTATATCAAAAATTCCTCCTTTAGGATTGCTGCGAGTTTCTCCGGCGAGTCGTTCTCATGAAAAATTTTTGAGTGCTTCGAGAGTTTCACAAATTCGATCGCGTTTTTATTTTGATGGTCATCAGCCGCGCCCGGCCACGGGATAGTTATCGCGGGGATTTCCCATTTTAAAATCTCTGCTAGCGTTGAGCCTCCCGCTCTGCTGACTATAAAATCACAAATTGAGTAAAACGGATTCATGTCCCATTGCGGAGGAACAAAATGAGAGTTGCCTTCGTCGCGTCGTTCGTGAGACAAAAAGACAAATTCAAAATCGCGACAAAGTTCGGCAGCCTTCATTAAAATTTCTTTAAGCGCACCGCTTCCTAAAGACCCGCCGACGATTCCGACAATTTTAGAATTTTCGTTTAGATTTAAGCCGAGAATTTTCAAAGCGTCATTGCGGTTCATTCGCACGGGCTCACGAACTGGAATTCCGAAATAACGAAAATCATTTATGCCTTCGCATTCGGGCCAGCCGGTTAAAATTTTAGCTCCCCACTTTAACGCAATTCGTGTAACTTTCCCGGCGACGGCGTTCTGTTCGTGAAGAGTTACGGGAATTTTATTTAATTTCGCGATAACCAGCGGCGCGAACGACACATAACCGCCGAATAAAAAAATTTCGTCAGGTTTGAAAGTTTTAATGTAATGTCGCGCTTGAAAAAAAGATTTTTCTAAATCCCAAAGGCGGCCTAAAATTTTTTTTAATGCTCGCGTCCCGAATGGTGAGCCAGAAATTGAAAGTTGCAGCGGCTGAATGTCGGAAGATTTATAAATTACTTGTTCTAAATCGCGAGAGCCGCATAGCCATTTGACTTCGTGATTTTGTGTTTCGAGTTCCCGCCCGAAGACTATCGCCGGGAAAATATGCCCGCCGGTGCCGCCTGCGACAATTAAAAATTTTTTATTCATCGTCATCTTGAGTTTTATTTTCTTTCTTGATTTTTTTCTTTTTTTGAGTTTTTTCCTGATTTTCGTTTTTTATCGTCATCAATAAACCGACTTTTGCCCACATGAATAGCATTGAAGTTCCGCCGGAGCTCAAAAACGGCATCGGGATTCCCGATAGCGGCAATAATTTTGTAACGCCGGCGACGTTCACGAACATTGGATATATAACTGACGCAGCGAGGCCAAGCGCAAGAGATTTTGTGAACGGTGATTTAGCGTCGCGATAAATGTAATAAACTCGCCAAGTCCACAGCGCATATAATGAAACTAAAAATAAAGTTCCGACGAGTCCGAACTCTTCGCCGATTGCTGGGAAAATATAATCTGTGTCAGTTTCAGGCAAATATCGCTCATCTTGTAAGCCCTTGCCAATTCCGACACCCGTTAAAGAGCCATTCGCGAATGCTACAAGTCCTTGAATAATTTGAAATCCTTTGCCCAGCGGATCTTCCCACGGGTCCCAGAAGGCATAAAATCTTCGCAATCGATACGACGATGTTAAAATCAAAAGTGCAACTGTAACAACGCCAATCACGCCCCCGAATAACGGATATTTCCAGCCGCGTCGCTCTATGTGCATCGTTAAACAGATCGCCGCAACAAGAATCGAGCCGCCTAAATTCGGTTGAAGCAGCAGCGGAATGACTAATAATAAAATCGTCGTCAATGTCGGACTTAGGAAGGAATGAAAATCTCCGCGCGATTGTGTTACGCCGGGTTCATTGAGGCGCTTGGCCATGAAGATAGGCAACGCAAATAAAACAAATTCAAGCGGCTGAAAGTGAATGCCCGGTAATGAAATCCAACGTTGCGCACCGCCGGCCTTGACTCCGATACCGGGGATCAGAGTTATTATGAGAAAGAACCATGCGGCAAAAAAAATTTTCCCGCTGTGCTTCCTGAACCATTCGCTTGAGAACAGCATACACACGAACATAAACGTAACGCCGACGCCGATAAATTGAAATTGACGCAACGGAGGCGCGAAGGGATTGCCGCTAGTCATGCTGTTGCGGAGCGACAATGACGAAATCATTATCATTCCGCAGCCGCTAAGGATTAACGGGATTATGACTTCAAGAATGAACATTATGATTTAATTTTTTCACGCACGATTTTGCAGAAATGTTCGCCGCGGGCTTTGTAACTTTTATACATGTCCCAACTCGTGCACGCCGGCGACAACAAAACGACCATGCCCGGTTTTGCCAGCGATTGAGCTTCGTTCACGGCGTCTTCCATTGTTGAAACACGCTTGAAATTTTTGAAGCCGGATTCTTCGAGAGATTTTTGAATTTTTGGAGCCTCTTCGCCAATTAAAACAGCAAAATCACATTCGGCCTTCACGGTTTTAGCTAACGGCGCGTAATCTTCGCCTTTGCCTTGACCGCCGAGAATTATAATTTTCCGTCCTTTAATGCACTTCATCGCCGTTACAGAAGCGTCAACGTTTGTCCCTTTGGAGTCGTCAATATAAGTAACGCCGTCAATTACGCCGGCATGTTCGCAACGATGAGGCAGCGGTTTGAAACCGTCAAGTAAAAATTTTGCGTCGTCGGTCTTAACGCCGAGCAGCTTTGCCGCGCATAAACACATAGCGACATTTTCAAGATTATGATTGCCGATTAAAGTCGTGTCATCGAAATTGAAAAGTTTTTCGCGCTGTCCGTCTAGCGTCAAGAATGCCGCGTTAGCGTCCTCGCTCATGAAAATATGACCGCGCGCGGGGTTTTGAGAATTTTCTTTCCAACTTAAAGTTATGATTTTTCCGGCTGCGTTCAAAATTTCAAAATCGCGGTCTTGAATTATTCCCCAGCCTTCGGGGTTGCGAAGTTTGAGAACTCGCGATTTAGCTTCAACATAATTTTCAAAACTTCCGTGCCAGTCTATGTGGTCGGGCGCGATGTTCGTAACGATTGCGACTTTAGCGCCGGAATTATTTTCTTCGCGAGCTAACTGGAAGCTGCTAAGCTCCAAAACCACTGCGTCAAAATTTTCTTCTGTGAAACGTGCTGACGCTGTGCCTAGATTGCCGCCTGCTCCAGCTTTGAGCCCGGCTTTGTTGAGAATGTGGCCCGTGAGAGCGGTTACGGTGCTTTTTCCGTTGCTGCCCGTAACGCAGATTAAATTTTTTGCTTTCACGTGTGGCAAAACGAAATCAAGTTCGCCCGTTTGAGTTACGCCGCGTCGTTGAGCTTCGATTAAAATTTCTGACTTCGGCGAAATCCCGGAGCTGATTAAAATTTCGTCGGCGTTATCAAAAACTCGTGCAGTGTTTCCGCCTTCTTCAAATTTTATATTGTGATTTTTGAAAATTTCTTTGACGTCGTCATTAATAATTTTTTGTTCGGACACGAAGACTTCCGCGCCGAGATTTTTTGCCAAAAGTGCAAGCCCTTGACCGCTGACGCCCGCACCGATGACGGAAATTTTTTTATTTTTGTAATCAGGCATAAAAAATAGTCCCCTTGCAAATAATTTCGTGGCCTATTATAGCAACGCAAAAAAAATTCCCCTGATGAAAACATCAGAGGAACTCTTAAACAATAAAAATTAAAATTTCTTCTCGCGTTTCAAAATCAGCAGAATCGCCGCGATAAATCCAAGTCCGACACTGTTACAGCCGCCACCGCTTCCACCGCCGCCAGAGCCTGTTTTTTGTTGTGAATCACCAGATCCACCGGGGCCTGTTGGGGGGTCTTTGGGGGCGGGGTTATTCGGATTCGAGGCCGGCTTGAAGAGCATTGTTCCATAAATCTTGTCGTCGTACGTTCCGTCCGGGACAATCAAAGCGGCTTTTTTAGAGGACTCATCATAGATAATACGAGCTTCTTCGCTGCTGTTTGTTGCGGCACTAACAGTTCCGGTGCTTACACCGACGTTTGCGATAGTGGCTTTGAGTATCAACTCTATTCCATTGCCATTATCTTTAGGCTGAACTTCAAGTGCGCCGCAGTCGATGGCATCTTCAACGCTCACGGAAGCACTTGGGAGAACATGAACTACGTTTTTCTTACCCTGAAAATCTATTGACAAAGTCTCGAAAATCTTCGCTGCTGTCGACTTACTTACGGCTGTATTAGAGACCCACGCTGCCTTAATATCATTTTGAACATCTTCTTTCAATTTCAATTCGTCGTTAGTGAAATCGTCAGAGAACGTAATAGGTGTGGTAGTCAAAGCACCTTTCGCCGCTTCGATCTCTACAGAGTTCTTGTCGGTCTCTTTGGTAATTGAGCCTGCGGAATTTACAACTGAAGGAGCTATTCCCCAAATTTCTTCAAAGCGATCTGCAATTTTGTCGTTCGTTATGAAATCAATATTCTTATCGACAAGTCCGTAACCGATATTGTATTCTTCAAATTCGTAACGAAGGTCGCGAACTATATCGACTGTATCTGAATTGCCACTTTCGGGCGAGGTGTTCAAGTCGCTAAATTCAAGCTCGGGGCTAATTTTAATTCTTGCGATAGCCGTTGACGGGTTGCCAGATAAATCCGTGCTTAACGTGCTCACGGTTATAGTTACGTAAGTCTCACCCGTGGTTGCGCGCATCGAAGTGAAAACGCCTGTTTCAGGTTCGACTTTCAAATAACCGGCCGGACTTGCTGACCATACTACAGGGACATCATTTGCGCCCGTTCCGCCGTAAGCTGTTCTTCCGTTCGTGAAATAAACTTTTGCGATTAAGCTCACTGTTTGGCCGATTCGTCTAATCATGTTGGGGACGCCGCTAATTTGAATATAAGCGATCGAGTAGCCTGCGTTCTCGCCTTGACCAGTGCCGGGCCTCGTGCCGTCGAAGAACACCGCGCCAATGTCGATTCCGATGTCGGGATTACGTCTATTTACTCCGCGTTCGTCATCAGCAGGGAAGCTCTGACGACGTGAATAAGGGATCGCATTCGTGGCTCTGTAGTCTTCGGGGAGTGTAACGTCCTCACTCAACATTAATGTGAGCAGCCTAAATTTTCCTTCTGAATATTTATCCGAGCCGATATAAGGCGGGACTGTGCTGCTTACTTCGTTTTCAGCAAGTTCGTTCGTAGAAAAGAAAGTGCTTCTTAAAGTCATGAAAGTGTTATGCGGGTAGCTTGTTCTGTCCGTGGTGTTGCCAGTTACAGAATAAAAATCCGTAACGCCGCCGCCTTGGCCATAAATGCCTATTCTGTTGAAGCCGCCCGATAAGACAGTGCTATCGACCCAAATATCATAAGCGCCAACGTCTGTGTTTCCTACTGCGATTGTTCCCGAGATTGTAACTTTTCCATCTTTTACATAAATCGCGCTGCCTTTGTGGTCGGCTTTGTTGCTTGTCATCGTGCAGCTTCTGACATTAGCAACTTCGCAACGAATAGCAACCGCGCCACCGCCGGACGTCTCCCAGCTGCCGCCGTCAATATAATTATTAACGAACGTGCAATTTTCGATGACGTCATTGTCGCTGCCGGTCGGGTTAATCGTCGTGTCGATATAGAGCGCTCCACCATAATCGCCGCCGTTGTTCGCAGCCATTAAGAAGTTGCTATCGAACGTGCATTTTCTAACTGAAACCGTGTTTGTCGCAACGTAGACAGCACCGCCGCCGCCTTCAGTCTGACCGCCCGTGCCTTTGTTCTCCGTGAACATTGAAGAAGTCATCGAGAAAGATGCTTCGGGGTCGTTGGAGTTACTCTGGCTG
>CAJORD010000075.1 GCA_905236605.1 uncultured Synergistales bacterium
ACGCGGCGGCTATCTAAGAGGCTCACCGAAATTAATTTCTTTTTGCTTTGCGTAAGTATCATAATGCCGTTCGTGTTTAACGCTAATGAAGATATTTATATGGTCTTCTCGCCGGGCTTCGCAATAATTTTTATGTTCGAGGCTTTTATTCTTCAGCTTATTTATCAGCAGCATTATAGCAACGGACAGTTTATAGTCATGAACATGCTATTTATATTATTGATTGACGCATTTATGATTCAATACTTGTTCAAGCAAAATATCCCGCTCGTCTATATCGTCTCGACTATGATGTTAGTGTTTATATTTTTCTACATGGAGGCTCCCACATATAGGCAACTCGTCAGCGCTCACTCGGAGACGGACAAGGCGCGACAAGAAGCAGAAATCTCGTTAAAGCGTGCGACCGCTGCGCAACAAACTAAGAGTAACTTCCTCGCCAGCACGTCTCACGAAATCCGAACGCCCATGAACGCGATTTTGGGAATTAATGACATGATTATTGAAGAGCTTGTTGAGAGCAAAGACACAGAATCGAAAGAGGCGGCTCAAAGTATTCGACGCTCGGGAAATTATTTGCTTACGTTGATTAATAACATTCTCGACATTTCCAAAATCGAAGCCGGCAAAATGGATCTTTATGAAAGCGATTATCATTTATGGGATACGCTTTTAGAATGTCAAGGCTATGTGCTTCATAAAATTGGAAAGAAAAACGTGAAATTCAATCTCGAAATTGATGACGCCATGCCCGAACATCTTCACGGCGATATTCTAAGACTGAAGCAGGCTCTTATTAATCTTCTTGACAACGCCGTCAAATATACTAACGAAGGCAGCGTTACTCTAAAAATCACGGGTGATCGCGACGGATACTCAATAGCTTTAACTATTGAAATTGAAGACACCGGCTTAGGAATGAAACAGGCAGAAATGGCGAAAATTTACGAGCCGTTTGAACGCGCGAACCTCATCGAAACTCGAAACATTCCCGGCGCCGGCCTCGGACTTACGCTCGTCAAAAACATAATGGAAATTATGAAGGGCGAAATAGAAATTGAAAGTATGTATGGCAGAGGCACGAAAGTTACAGTAAAAGTAACGCAGTCTATCACGCATACAGATGAATTCACCGTCGGCGAGTATAAAAAATTCCTTGAAACTACCCGCGCCGAAGCCTTAGAAGAAATCAACAGCGACAAAACCGAATGGCCCGATGCTAAACTTTTAATTGTTGACGACACGCCGGTTAATCTCGTTGTCGCTAAAGGAATGCTCAAAGACACAAAGACTAAAATCGAAACGGCTGAATCCGGCGAAGAAGCTCTCGAGAAAATCAAAGCCGGTCATTATGATTTAATTTTCCTTGACCACAAGATGCCCGGCATGGACGGGATCGAAACTCTTCATCACGCCAAGAACCACACGAAAGACACGGCCTTCATAGCACTGACTGCGAACGCTGGCGCTAACGCACGAAACGAATATATCGCAAATGGCTTCGATGATTATCTTCCGAAACCTTTCAAGAGCGCCGAAATGATGAAAATTTTGCAAACATACCTTCCATAAAAAATTTAAAAATTTCCTCTCCATTGCGGGGAGGATTTTTTTAGCTGTATTCTTTCCTAAATCTTTCGAGCGCAGCTTCGATATAACGAGTTGGGCAAGCGATGTTCCAACGTTCAAAGCCTTCGCCTTGCGCTCCAAAGATATATCCTTCGTCGAAAAATAATTTTGCGTTCTCGTGATTTCGTCGTTCAAGTTCACGATAATCAATTCCAAGTCCGTTGAGATTGAGCCACATTAAATAAGTGCCTTCGAGGTCAGAAATTTTCACGGCCGGAAATTCTCGCGCCATGAACTCAATTATTAATTTTCGATTTGTGTCAATGACTTTCAAAACTTCATTGAGCCATTCGCCGCAATTTTTATAAGCTGCTTCGCTAGCTCTGTAGCCAAGAATGTTGCACTTAGGGTGCGGATTTGAAAGCATTAGCGCGTTCAAAAATTTTTTTCTTAAATCTGCGTTCGGAATAAAAATATTTGAAGTTTGAAGGCCGGCTATGTTGAAAGTTTTGCTCGGAGCGGTGCAGACGATGCAATTATTTGCGAACTCTTCGGAGATTGACGCGAAGACCGTATGACGATGCCCAGGCATGATTAAATCAAAATGAATTTCATCAGAGACGACAAGAACATCATTTCTTAAACAAATTTCGCCAATTTTGATTAGTTCCTCGCGCGTCCAAACTCGTCCGCAAGGATTATGAGGGCTACAAAGAATTAATAATTTCGTGTTCGGGTCGGCGGCTTTACGTTCGAGGTCTTCAAAATCGATTTCGTAACGCGTGCCCGTGTTAATCATCGGATTATCTACGAGCTTGCGGCCCTGCGAATTAATTGCAAGATACATCGGATAATAAACCGGAGTGTTGAGAATTACGCCTTCGCCTTCGCGCGTATAAGTCCTGACGGCCGTAAAAAATGCGTCAACAATTCCTTGAGACGGCAAAATCCATTCGGGCTTAGCGTCCCAATTATGACGAGTTCGCATCCATTCACAGACAGTTTCAAGATAAGCCGGCGTAGCGCCAGCATAACCCATAATTGAAGAGTCAAGCTCTCGTTTAAGAGCGTCAATGATTTCGGGCGCGGTTACAAATTCCATGTCTGCGACTGAAAACGGAATAATGTCATCGGATTCATTAAGGCCGTAGCGCGCGAGTTCGTCCCATTTTGAAGAGCCGGTATTGTAACGCTTAAAGACAGTTTCAAAATCGTAAGTCATAAAAAGGACCTCCTTTGAAAAATTAAAATTTATTATACAGACCTGAAAAAACTTGCAACAGAATGAAAAATTTTTATATAATGCGTTAATAAAAGATTGAAAATGTCTTTTGTGAATTAAGGAGGCAATTTTTTATGAGCATCGCGAAAAATATCAGAACTTTTAGAAAGCGCGAAGGAATGACGCAAATAGACCTTGCTAAAGCTTTGGGAATCTCGATAGCGACGTTAAGACGCTGGGAAGCCGGTGAAACAGGCCCGACCGCAACCGGAATAGCAGAACTTTCAAGAGTCTTAGGAGTTCCTGCGACAGACATTATAGCGGACAGTCGCAACGATCCAAAAACAAATTCGCTGACGTCAAGTTCAGGCTCAAGCGAAGGAATGCTCGTTTTTGAGAATGGAGACCTAAGGGTCGAACTACCGCCGACAGATAAAGGATATGAAATTTTTAATAAGCTCGTTGAAAAGTATTATATAAGTAAAGAATAAAAAAAGCCGCGTGAATTCTTTTTGAAAGCCGCGGCATAAAATTTTTTTAATTAGCAGACGTAATCTTTGCTGCCCGCGCTCGTTAAGTGTTCTATGTTGTTAATGACCGATGAATTTAAGCCCATGGCCTTGGCGAGTTTGTCAAGATATTTCTTTTCTGCGTCAGTGTCAACTTCAATCGCCATTAATGACGCCGAATAAACTTCCGCAGCGAGTTCAGGACGTCCTCTGACGGCTGCAACGATTTTCGCCGTTTCCATTGGGCCCTGTAATTTTTTGATGACGTAGTTCACGCCCTCTTGACCTATGCCCGAAGATTGAAGATTCGACATGATTTTATTAAGTTCGTTTGCGTCAACTTGGCCGTCAGCCTTCGCCGCGTCGATCATTGCGGTTAAAATAATTTCAGCGTCATTGGCCTGCTGCTGCGGTGTTGGTTGTTGATAAACGGGAGCCGCTGATGACGTCGTTTTCGCCGAGCCGCCTGACGAGTTGCGAAGGGCCTTGTAAGCAAGCATTCCTAAAAGTCCCATCATGCCTCCGCCGAGAGTGTTAGCTGTAGTGCTCTCTGAATGTCCAAGCAAGGCTCCAAGCAATGCACCGACGCCACCTGCCGCGAGATTGTCGCCTCCGACTTTTTGGGTTACGGCTTGTCCCGCGCCCATAAGTGAGCCGAGTAAATCCTGAATGCCGCCGCCGGCGTTTGACATTCTCGAACTTGCTGCCGGTGATGAAGCCATTGTGCCTTGTACCATTGAGCCAAGTAAATCCATAAAATTCAATGCCATTAAAAAATTCTCCTTCGTGAAAAATTATTCTGTTGCAAAAATTTTAGCACGTTTTATCTTTCTAATTCTTTAAGGGCCTCATCGAGTGCTTCGTCAAGTTTTTCAGATTTTCCCGCGTCGGCGAATCCCTGCGCACTGAATGCACTCCCGCCGCCTTTGCCTTCTAAGATTGAAATTGCTTTTTTAAATGCCGGTCGGACATCGACATTTTTATTTTCGCGATTCGTTCCGAACATTATAAAAACTCCTCCGGCGTTCACGCTTGAGAGCATAACGACAGCTTCATGATTAATTTCAGTTATTAATCTGAATAAATGTTTAACGTCGTCTTGCGTCGAATTTTTTAAAACGTGGCGAACGATTTTATTTTTTGCTAAGTCTTCCGCAAGCGGACGCAAAAATTTTTCAAGCGTCTTTTCATTTTCGATTTTCAAATCTTTAATTTGCGTTTTCAGATTCAAAATTTTTTCGTTTATGCCTTCGTAGCCGCAAACGAGTTCGGATTCAGCTTTTCGGACTTCGTTATAAATGGACGCTAGCCAACGATAAGCCGCCGTGCCGCATTTGAGATAAATTCTTGTGCCGCCCTTGTGATTTTCAAACGAAGTAATTTTAATTAAGCCGACTTGTCCCGTAGAGCTTACGTGAACGCCGCAGCACGGAACGTAATCGACGCCTTCGACTTTTACGATTCTAATAGGAAGCTCGGCATTTTCGGGCGGGAGTTTTCGCGCAAAATTTTTAACTTCGTCCATCGACGGATAAATGACTTCAACGGGAATGTCGCGCCACACAGCCTCATTAGCCGCCGCTTCAGCCTCAAAAATTTCACTTTCTTTAACGGGCGTGTCTATGTCGATAGAAACGTTGCCGCCCTCAATTCTCATTCGCGCCGTATGAAGCTGATGAAGATTGTAGAGCATTCCCGCGAAAAGATGTTCGCCCAAGTGTTGCTGCATAAATTCAAAACGTCGTTCCCAATTTAATACACCGTGAACGTTTTTATTCTTTAATTCTTGTTTTAGAACGTGTTCTATTTCGCCACCGCGCTCAATGACTTCGATAACTTCAACGCCGTCTATAAATCCCGTGTCGCAAGGTTGACCGCCGCCGCTCGGGAAGAACAAAGTTTTATTCAAAATCACGTGAAATTTTCCGTCGCGTTCAAATTGATTCAAGACCTCGGCGTCAAACTCACGCGCGTATAAGTCTTCATAATAAAGTTTTTGGGTCAAAGTGTTTCACTTCCCTGAAAAATTTTTTTGTGAATTATATAATACATTTGCAACGAAGATTTAGGAGTGAGAAATATGAGCAACAATTTAGCAGAAGCCGAATATGTTTCGCAAAAAATGTTTGACCTTCGGCTCGATGATATTCAATACAGAACAAGCAACGAACGTGAACGAATGGACGACAAACTCGATAGATTTCAAGCTATCATGGAAAAAAATTTTGCAGAGATGCATTCTATGATCAACGAATTTCGGGTTGAGCTGAAAGGCGTTCAAGGCGATATTAGGGCACTCGATAAGAAAGTCGATGGTGATATTAAGGCTCTCGATCAAAAGATCGACGGTGATATTAAGGAGCTTCGAGGCGAAATTAAAGCCCTTGATAAAAAAATTGACGGTGATATTAAGGCTCTCGATAAGAAAGTCGATGGTGATATTAAAGAGCTTCGAGGTGATATTAAGGCTCTAGACCAAAAAATCGATGGAGTTAATGCCCGTGTTGACGGCGTGGAAAAGCGCATTGACGATCTTCATCAGTCGCATAATAAATGGTTTGCCCTGTTCGGCGTTTTGTTCAGCATTATCACTATCGCGACATCAATTTTAGCGTTTTTTAAATAAGAAAGCGACAAAAGGAGAAAATTTATGATTGCAATTATAAATTACGGCGTTGGAAATTTATTTTCGCTTGAAAGTTCTTTCAATGCCATTGGCGAAGACGTGAAAGTAACATCAGACCCCGAAGATTTGAAACGAGCCGAACGAATAATTTTGCCCGGTGTCGGAGCATTTGAAGATGCGGCGAAAAAATTAAAATCTTCGGGAATGGCTGAACCTTTATTAGCTGAAGTCAAGCGCGGCAAACCGATTTTAGGAATTTGCTTGGGAATGCAATTATTATTTACAAAAAGTTTTGAATTTGGCGAGCATGAAGGCTTGAATTTAATTCCCGGCGAAGTTCGATACATTGGCGAAGTCATTCCGGCAGGCTTAAAGATCCCTCAAATAGGCTGGAACGCGTTACAGTTAGGAATTAGGAATGAGGAAGTAGGAATTATTAAAAACGAGGGCGAATATGTTTATTTTGTACATTCATACGCGGCATTTTGTGATGAAAAATTTATCACAGCTACGACAAATTACGGCGCGGATTTAACTGCTGCTGTACAAAATAAAAATGTTTACGGCGTACAATTTCACCCGGAAAAAAGCGGCAAGGTTGGATTAAATATTTTGCGTGCATTTTGCGAGGTATCATTATGTTAATTTTTCCGGCGATAGATTTGTATCAAGGTCAAGCCGTTCGACTTTTGCGCGGCAATTACGATGACATGACCGTTTATGACAAAGAGCCTTTGAACACAGCGAAAAAATTTGAAGAGGCCGGGGCACAGTGGCTTCATGTTGTAGATTTAGAGGGCGCAAAGACCGGCACGACGGCTAATCTTGAAACAATAATAAAAATAATTTCGTCATGCAAATTACAATGCGAAGTCGGCGGCGGCGTTCGTAGTATGCAAATTATTGAGCGTTATATTAATGCCGGAGTTTCGCGCGTGATTTTGGGAACTGCGGCTGTAACTGAAAAAAATTTTGTTGAAGAAGCCGTTAAAAACTTTGGCGAAAAAATTGCTGTCGGTGTTGATATTAAGGACGATTTTGTCGCAATAAAAGGCTGGCAAGAAAATTCCAATCTTGAAGCGATTAGTTTTTGTGAAAGAATGCAAAACATCGGCATTAAGACAATCATTTGCACTGATATTTCTAAAGACGGCGCAATGAAAGGCACAAATTTTGATTTATACAAAACGCTTACGAATAAGTTGCAAATTAATATTATTGCGTCTGGCGGAGTAAGTTCGCTTGATGACGTTAAAGAGCTTGCAAAATTAAATCTTTACGGCGCGATAATTGGCAAAGCATATTACACAGGAGCAATTAGTATAAAAGAAGCGATAGAGGTTGCGAGATCATGATAACAAAACGAATAATTCCATGCCTTGACGTTCGAGACGGGCGCGTTGTCAAGGGCGTAAACTTTGAAAATCTTAATGATGTAAATTCTCCCGTCGAACTTGCGAAATTTTACAGCGATAACGGCGCTGACGAACTTGTTTTTTATGATATTACAGCGTCATCGGACGGACGAAAAATTTTCACGGAAATTTTAAGAGAGACTGCGAGAAATGTTTTTATACCGTTGACTGTCGGCGGCGGAATTTCGAGCGTAAAAGACTTTGAACGAGTGCTTTCATGTGGTGCAGATAAAGTCAGCGTGAACACGGGCGCAATTAAAAATCCAACTTTAATTCCAGAGGCAGCGAAGTTGTATGGTTCCCAATGCGTTGTAATTTCTGCGGACGTTAAGCGAGTTGACGGCGAGTTTCATGTTTTTGCGCGTGGTGGTCGTGATGATACAAATATCGAAGCTATAAGCTGGATTAAAAAATGCGTTGACAATGGCGCAGGCGAAGTAGTATTAAACTCAATCGACACCGATGGCGTTAAAAAGGGCTTTGACTTAGAAATGTTGAAAGCTGTAGGTGATGTCGTGAGCGTTCCTGTGATTGCATCAGGCGGAGCAGGTTGTATCGAAGATTTTATAACTTTATTTAAGACTATCCCAAGTGTTGACGCGGGCTTAGCGGCCTCGATTTTTCATTTTGGCGAAGTCTCGATACAAGATTTGAAAGTTAGAATGAAAGCTGAAAATATTTCTGTGAGATTGTAATATGAAAAAAATTTTTTTGTGCATGATATTGCTTGCGCTATCGGTGTCGGCGGCATTCGGAGAGGCAACGAGAGTTAAAGAATTGCTCAATGTTGCTAACGAGCTAAATATTCTTATAATTAGCGCTAAACTCGGACGCGAACAGGGAGTCGAACAAACAAGAGAATTAATAACCCCTGCAAAGATAAAAGCGTTAGTCGAAGCAGGCGAGGACATAGATTATAAAGAAGATGACGGCCAAACCGTTTTGATGTGGGTCGCTAATTACACACCTTACCCAGAACTTATAAGCAAACTTATAAATGCCGGTGCTAACGTAAACGCTAAAAATGCAAATGGTAACAC
>CAJORD010000076.1 GCA_905236605.1 uncultured Synergistales bacterium
AACGCATCTTAATACAATAGAGCGTGTTTTGTTATTCGCATCGGCTCTTTGCTTAATTGCGCCGGAAATGATTAGCTCTATAATTGGTGCAATACTTGGTATAGCTATTCTTTTCATCAACGCTTCTAAAGCAAGAAAAGGAGCAAAATAATGAGTGTAAGACATAAAGTAGCAATAGCTGGCAGTGCCCTAGCTGCGCTTGCAACAGCCGCGAGACTTCATGAAGAAGGCGTTAAGGATATTGCAATTTATGCCAACGGTATCGGCGGTACACCATATATAGCCGCTATTAATTTCGTTTTGCCTGAAAATCCTTATGGAGACACGCCTGAACAATATGCAAAAGACATGTTAGCCGCTGGGTACAACATTGGTAATAAAGAATTAGTAAACGAAATGGCCGCTAACACTTTGCGCGGTTATGAATTATTGTGCCGATGGGGCGTAACCTTTGCTCACAACGAAGACGGCTCTATAAAGCTTCGTCATGTTTCAGGGCATAAATACCCGCGTTCATTATGCCAAACTACAAATTTAATTGGTGTAGAAATTGAGCATGTAATGTTACCTAAGCTCGCTGAAGCAGGTATCGAGTTTCACAGACACGCGCAAGTTGTAAATTTGTTAAAAAACGATAACGGCAAAATCGAAGGCTTCACAGTTGTTGAGGACGGCGGCGAACCTTACAATGTTTACGCTCCTGTTGTAGTTGCATCATGGGGCGGTGTTGGTAATCTTCTTGGTACGTCAACGTATCCTGACGATGTAAAAGGCAACACGTTAGGCATGGCAAAGCAGGCAGGAGCTGATCTCGTTGATTTAGAATTCATTGAGTTTGAACCAATGGTAATGATGAGTCCTGCTGGTGCTGTTGGTGAACCTTGCCCGACGGCTATGTTAGGCGAGGGCGGTTATTTGCTGAACTCTGATGGTGAAAGATTTTTGCTTGAAGTCAGGCCGCAAGGAGAAGCCGGCGCACCAAAATCCTTGATTAACCACGAAATTTGGAAACAAGTAGCAAAAGGCAAGGGCAATCCTCACGGCGGAATTTGGGTAGACCTTCGACACATTGACATTGGTGTCCTCAAGGCTTATCCTTGGTTTTATGACAGACTCATCAAGAGCGGCTGTGATCCAAAGAAAGAATTATTGGAAGTCGGACCGATGCCCCACAGTTTCTCAGGCGGCATAAAAGTTGATAGAAACTACGAATCTAATATTAAAGGACTCTTTGCTATTGGTGAAGCTTGCGGTGGTATTCATGGTGCTTGTAGATGTGCAGGTAATGCGGCAAGTCAAGCGACTTTGTCGGGACTTCTTTGCGCTGAAGGGATCATGAGAACGGGCGAGCTTAACCGCGAAATTTCGGATTCACCGGTTAAATACAAACGCGATGACGCAGTAAGAGCTAAATATCTTGGTGAATTACAAAAAATCGCCGGCAAAGCATTGGGAGTCTATCGAAACGGAGACGAGTTAGAATCAGCATTGAAAGCCACTGACAACATTATCAAAGCTGATGATACAGTTAAAGACGATTTAACGTTGCAAACGGCACTTGCGATTAATCTTATTGTTAAAGCCGTTCTAAATCGCAAAGAGAGCCGAGGCACTCACAATCGTACAGATTACCCGGAAAGCAAATCCGAGTATGAAAAAGAATTTGTATTTTAAAAAAGGAGTTGTAGTACAATGCAGTTAAACCTCAAAGACAAAAAAAGTTGTAACTTCGACGCAGTTAGCCTTGGCGAAGTCATGTTAAGACTTGATCCGGGCGAAGGAAGAATCAGAACAGCACGTTCATTCAGAGCATGGGAAGGCGGCGGCGAGTACAATGTAATTCGCGGACTTCATAAATGCTTCGGCATGGATACAGCTGTCATAACGGCTTTTGCTGACAACGAAGTCGGCAAGCTCATGAAAGATTTCATTGAGCAGGGCGGAGTTAATACCAGTTTGATTTACTGGAAAAAGACAGACGGCATCGGAAGAATTTGCCGCAATGGTATCAACTTCACTGAACGCGGTTTTGGTATTCGCGGCGCGGTAGGTTGTTCGGACAGAGCTAACACCGCAATTTCTCAAGCAAAGCCCGAAGATTTTAACTTCGATTATATTTTCGGTGAACTCGGTGTACGCTGGCTTCACACCGGAGGAATTTACGCGGCACTTTCTGAACAGGCCTGCGAAACTGTAATCGAGGCTTGCAAAGTTGCGAAAAAATACGGCACAATCATTTCCTACGACTTAAATTACCGTCCGTCAATGTGGAGCGCAATCGGCGGCCAGGCTCGCGCGCAGGAAGTCAACAAAGAAGTTGCAAAATATGTCGATGTCATGATTGGCAACGAAGAGGACTTCACAGCGTGCTTAGGCTTCCAGATTGAAGGCAACGACGAGAATTTGAAAGAATTAAATCTCGACGGTTACAAAAAAATGATTGGTGAAGCCGCGAAGACTTATCCAAACTTCAAAGCTGTTGCAACGACTTTGCGCACCGTCAGAACCGCAACCGTGAACGACTGGAAAGCAATTTGCTGGGCCGACGGCGAAATTTACATGTCAAAAGCTTATGACGGTCTTGAAATCATGGACAGAGTTGGCGGCGGCGATTCGTTCGCGTCAGGGCTCGTTTACGGATTAATGACAACGGGCGACCCAGAAAAAGCTGTGAATTACGGCGCGGCTCACGGAGCTTTAGCAATGACAACGCCGGGCGATACGTCAATGGCAAGTGTTAAAGAAGTCGAAGCCATTATGGGTGGCGCAGGTGCAAGAGTTAAGAGATAGTTAGGAATTAGGAGTGAGGAATTAGGAATTATTTCTAGTTCCTCAATTTTCACCTTTTAAGTTAAGAATCTAAATTAATAAATATTTTTTCGCCATCTTGGAGTTTTCCGGGAATGGTTTATAATTTTAAAATCTTTTTTAGACAAGGAGAATGATTGGAAGACTCGAAAGGAGGAATCTTAAAATGAAATGTGTGCGCTGCGGTCATGAAACTTACAAGAGTGTTACTTCTGAAGCAATAGAGATGGATTTTGGCCTTTTAGTAATCAGAAATATTCCATGCTATAAGTGCGATGAATGTGATGAAATCTTTTACACCGGTGACGTGGCTTTAAGGCTCGAAGAAATTACAGAGAAAGTAAAAAAATTAGCGCAAGAAGTAACCATAATCGACTACCAAAAAGCCGCCTAAAAACTACCCTCTTGGATTTTCCGGCAGGGTTTTAATTTATGATTCTGTTTATGGAACCGAACAAGCCCTAAGAAAATTCTTCACGCGCTCAACGCCAAACTTAATTCAGAAACTTTTTCAGGGTCAACCGTCAAGCCATTCAAACAGATTTTACAATATTCATCTTCATCTTTTAATTCCAAAATCACTTTTGAATTTCCCTTACAACTTCGCAACTTTTGAACAAATTCTTTCATGTTGAAATTTCCGATTTTGTTCACGTCCATTGCAATATTGTAATAGCCTTGTGTTTGGTCTACTTCATCATGAGTGATTAGCTTGTCAATAATAAGCTGTCCGCGGTTCCCCATTTTACCTACAACTGTGCAAGCTAAACCGGGGGCTATTTTGTCTTTAATATCTAGCCATGTTTGTGAGAACGCTACAATCTCAGTGTTGTCTTCAGTATCTTCAAAGCTAAGCGTGCCCATCGGCTCGCCTTTTTTGGTCGTCTTTTCTGTTAGACCCGTTATAATACCTCCGACACAAATACGAATATTCTCGCCGCGCCAGCTTGAAAGTTCGCCTACGGTGCAATTAGTGTGAAGTCGAAATTTCTCTTCAAATGCTTCATACGGGTGGCCTGACATATATAAACCTGTAACTTGCTTTTCAAAATTTAATCTTTCGTGCTCGTCATATTCGGGGACGTTAGGCATTTCCGGCTCTGCTGATACTGCTTCGTCCTCGCTTAATGCATCGAATAATGAAATCTGTTCCGTGTTTTTTTTTAGATTTGTTGCACTCTCCAAGAAGAATGGCAATGCGGCTATCAGTTGAGCGCGATTATTATGTAAGTTGTCGAAAGCCCCGGCCTTGATTAAATTTTCGAGCGCGGTTTTATTAATTGTGCTCTTGTCGATTCGCTGCATGAAATCCCACAAAGATTTGAAATTTCCGTTCGCTTTGCGTTCGTTTATTATTGCCTGAATTGCAGGGTGCCCCATTCGAGAGACTGCACCAAAACCAAATCTTATAACGTCGCCGTCAGGAGTGAAATTTTCATTTGAAGAATTTATATCCGGCGGCAAAACTTTAATCCCGCTACGTCGAACTTCAAGAACGTAATGACCCAAAACTTCTTTTTTTGCCTTCATCTGGCTCGACAAATACGACGCCATGAACTCAAGTTTATAATTTGCTTTCAGCCACGCCGTATCATACGAAATTAAAGCATACGCTGCGCTGTGAGATTTATTGAAGCCATAACCTGCAAATTTTTCAATATTGTCAAAAATTTCTGCGGCCGTCTTCGGGTCAATTTGTTTTTTTTCTGCACCTGCGAGAAATTTTGCTTTCTGCGCTTGCATTACATCAACTTTCTTTTTTCCCATCGCCTTGCGCAACATGTCAGCTTCGCCAAGCGTATAGCCTGCTAAAACCGCGGCACACTGCATAACTTGTTCTTGATAAAGAATAACTCCGTAAGTTTCTTTCAAAACGTTTTCAAGTAACGGGTGAGGATAAACAGGAGTCTTGCGTCCATGTTTACAGTCTATATATTGATCTACCATGCCGCTATCAAGAGGCCCAGGGCGATACATTGCCAACGCCGCGACTAAATCTTCAAAGCGATCTATGCGAAGCTTTCGCAACATTGCCCGAATTCCGTCAGATTCAAGCTGAAACACTCCCATAGTGTCAGCCTCTTGCAATAATTTGAAAGTCGCGGGGTCATTCATGTCGTCATTGACTTTATTTAAGTCCGGAACTTCTTTGCCGTTAGTCTTAATATTTTCGAGCGCCTCTTGAATTATTGAGAGCGTTTGTAAACCAAGGAAGTCCATTTTTACAAGTCCTAGTTTCTCGACCGGCTCCATAGTAAACTGCGTAACTATTTGGCTAATGCCTTCGGAGTTTTGATCGGTGCTAATTCGTTTCACGGGCACTATATCAGTAATCGGCCTAGGAGTAATCACAACGCCCGCAGCGTGTTGCGAAGTATGACGCGCAAGGCCCTCAACATTCATAGCTATGTTTACGATATTATGAACGCTTGGGTCTTTTTCGTATTGCTCTTTGAAATCAGGAGTTGTCTCTAAAGCTTCTTTAATGCTCTTGGCCGTCGCGGGGATTAATTTAGCGGTGCCGTTCATGAGTTCATAAGACATTCCTAAAGCGCGCCCGACGTCTTTTATAGATTGTCTGCTCTTCATTCGTCCGAACGTTATAATCTGTGCTACGTGATCGCTTCCATACTTTTTAGAAATATAGCGAAGAAGTTCATCGCGTCCTTTGTCCGAAACGTCCGTGTCTATATCAGGCATTGAAATTCTTTCAGGATTCAAAAATCTTTCAAAAAGCAAATTATATTTCAGCGGGTCGAGTTCCGTAATTTTTAAGCTCCACGCGACGACAGAGCCAGCCGCCGAACCTCGTCCGGGGCCGATCGGGATATTTTTTTCTTTAGCCGCCTGAATAATTCCAGATACGATTAAAAAATAATCCGAAAATCCCATTTGCGTTATAACTCCAAGTTCGTATTCAAGGCGCTTTAGATATGCTTCAGGAATTTCAGTTCCGCGAATTTCAAATCGTTTTTTAAGTCCCTCGTGAGCTTTCTCACGTAAATTGTCCTCGGCGGTCTGTCCTTCTTTCAAATCCAAGTTCGGCAAGTAATAATCTCCGGTCTTCAATGGCAATTCGACATTACAACGTTCGGCTATAGCTACGGTGTTAGTGATCGCTTCGGGAATTTCGTTTTCAAAAACCGCGCACATCTCTTCGGGCGTCATTAAATAAAATTCGTTTTGTGTAAATCCGAAGGCGTCATCGTTAGGGTCAGCGTGAGTGTTAATTTTTAATAGCGTCTTGTGCCATTCGTAATCGGATTTTTCAAGATAATGAGCGTCGCCCGTCGCGATTATCGGAATGCCGGTCTTTTTTGAAATTTCGACTATTGCGGCGTTGACTTTTCTTTGCTCCGGCAATGAGTTCGGCATGACTTCAAGAAAATAATTTCCCGCTCCCATCATATCGCGATACATGACCGCGCGAGCTTGAGCGGCTTCGAGATTGTTATTAAGAATTAACTGCGGAATTTCGCCAGCGAGGCACGCCGACGACGCTATTATGCCTTCGTGATAAGTTGCTAAGAGCGTGTGATCTATTCGAGGCTTGTAATAAAAGCCTTCAGTGTTCGCTTTCGAAATTAATTTTATGAGATTGTGCCAGCCGGTGAGATTTTCGGCTAAGAGCAGCAAGTGATTATTTCGTTTGTCTTCACGCGAAGAGATACCCGACGGCGATACATAAGTTTCACAACCTAAAATCGGTTTCACGCCGTTAGCGAGGCAGTTTTCATAAAATTCTACTGCGCCATACATAACACCGTGGTCAGTCATTGCGACGGCTTTGCGTTCCCAACCTGCGACTTTCTCTGCAAGTTTCTTAGTTCTAATTGCGCCGTCAAGCAAGCTATATTCAGTATGAACGTGAAGATGAACAAATTCTTTTGCCATTTTATTGTTCGCTTTCTCCTTCTTGTTCTTCGTTTGTTGTATTATTTTCTTCTTTTTGTTCGCTCTCAACGTGTTTTATTAAAATTATTTCGGGCTTCGTCTGAAGTAGCGCTAACTCGTTTCTGAACTTATCGAACGATGAAGTTTTACGCTGCGGCTTATCGGCTTCGGCTTCAACTTCGTATTCAGGCACAGGATTATCGAACGTTTGTTCAGAAACTTTATTTTCAACTTGCTCTTTGTTGTCGGGAGCGGGAGAAATTTTTTTGTCTTTGATTTTTGGGCAAGTGTATTGAGCAAGCCCAAACTTCAAAATGACGCTTGAATAATTCTCAAATATCTCTGTGAGCGCGCCCGCAAATTGTGTTTTTCGTAAAACCTCGTAGCAGTAGCGATTTTTCATATCTAAGATCAAATTTCCGTCTTTCTCGGAAGGTCTTGCGTCGAAGAGTCCGCAGTAGGCCACGAGATTTTTTTCACGCGCTACGTTCAAAAGATTTTCTTTGAGTGTTTCATCGACTTCGACATCATTGGCACGAGAATTTTGGATCGTCGCTTGCT